>CAZUAY010000207.1:0-6874 GCA_964618405.1 uncultured Lentisphaerales bacterium | reverse complement strand
TGCGCACAAACATCAGCACGTTGGTGTCGCCGCCCAGCTGCTGCTGGATGCTGAAAGGCCTGCCAAACTGGAAGGTCTTGGGCAGCTTGGTATGGTCCACCGTGGTGACGGAGCCATAGTCGTTAAAAAAGTAGAGGAAGTCGGTCACGGGGCGGATTTTGTCCGTCTGCCCGTCAAAATAGTAGCGGTAGTTGACGGTCACGCTGTCGCCAGCCACATCCACATACACTTCGCCCACCTCGTACATGTTGCCGCCCACCAGGGTGAAGGTCTGCCGACCTTGAAGGGAGAGGTTGAGGGGGGTGAACATGTACCATTCCTTGGTCAGCCCCGGGGTAAGCACGCGGAACTGCGGGCCGAAGGAGGAAACGGTGTTGCGGGGGAAGCGGGGGTTGTGCACCTGGATGTAGTAGGGCTGCTTGGTGGTGGCGTCGATGCGCATGATTTGCGCGGAGTAAAAATCCTCCTTAAAGCCGCCGGACGACTTGACGCGGTAGCGGTAGGTGTTGATTTGCCCCTCTGTTTGCAGGGGCTTGTACACAAAGCCGTTGATGACCAGCGGGTCTTTGCTGATGGGCATGGTGTAGGGGGTGGCGTGCACGGTGCGCCTTAGCAGCTCATCATAGACTTCCACCGTCAGGTGGACATCATGGGCGCTGTTGTTGACGATGGTCAGCACCGGCTGGAAGGGGGCCTGGTTGTTGTAGGTCATTTCCCCCTTGATTTGGGTCACGGTGATGCTGTCCACAGTGGAGGCACCGGCCGGCCATGCAAAAAGCAGCAACGCCAGCACCGATGCCAAAGACAAAATCTTTTTCATGTTGAAACCTCTTTTCTTCCTTGGTAGTCATTATTAGAGTATACCCATATAACGGAAGAAAGCGGCGTTTTCATGCATCCCAAAGCAGAGAAACATTGTTTCCGGATGCCCCCAGGTGGTAGAATGGAACAGGGAGGCGGCCAACGCCCGCCCCGAAAGGAAAGCATATGCATATCTGGCTTCTTTTTTTGCGTGGCGTCATGCCCACCGGCAAAAACCGCGTGCCCATGGCACAGCTGCGCGCGGCGCTTACGCAACACGGTTTTTCGCATGTACAAACCTGGATCCAAAGCGGCAATGCCATGGTGGGCACAACGCTCAGCCGGGAAGAAACGGCACAGTCCGTGCAGCAAATCATCCAGGAAGACATCGGCGCCGACATCCCGGTTGTGGTCAAAACGGCGGACGAGGTGGCTACCCTGCTTGCCGAAAATCCCTTTGCCAAGGAGGAGCAGCAGGACAGGGTGTTTTATACACTGTGTAACGAGCCATTGGCGCAGGACAAGGCGCAGGCGCTGCTGCAGACAGACTTTGGCGAGGAAAAGCTGGCCATCACCCAGCGGGGTATCTATATGCTGATCCCCGGCAGCGCCGCCCGCAGCCGACTGAGCAATGTCTTTTTGGAAAAGAAACTGGGCATCACGCTGACCACCCGCAACCGCAACACCCTGAATAAACTGGTACAGATGGGGCGGGAAACAGAGGCCCTGATCAAGGGCAAAGAAACGCCCATATAAATAGAACGGATCAAACGGAAGGAACCATGCCGATGAAGATACCAAGACCCGCCACAGAAACCGAACAGGATGCCCGCCTGATCTATGATTTTTTGTCCGCCCATCAAAAAGAGGACGCGCATGCGGACATCCTGTTGATCCCCGGCAGCCACGATTTGCGGGTGGCAGACCATGCCGCCGCGCTGTTCCTTGCGGGCAGGGCAGACTGGCTGGTCTGCAGCGGCGGCTTTGGCAAGATTACCGAGGATGCCTTTTCGGAAACGGAGGCTGCGCTGTTTGCCAAGCGCTGCATGGCGCTGGGCGTAGCACAAGACCGCATCGTGCCGGAGCCGGAAGCCACCAACACGGGGGGAAACTTTGTGTTCAGCCGGCGCGTGCTGGCAAAGAGGGGCATCCACCCCCGCACCGGCCTAATCGTCTGCAAGCCCTACATGGCCAGGCGCGCGTTGGCCACCGCCCTCAAACAATGGCCGGCGGTGCATTGGATGGTCGACCCCGCGCCCATCCCCTTTGCAAACTACCCCACCCCGGATAGCCCCTACGACCAACTGATAGAGCTGATGGTGGGCGATTTGCAGCGCCTGCGCGTCTATGCCAAGCAAGGTTTCCAAGCCCCCACCCCCGTTCCCTCGGCCATCTGGCAGGCTTGGCAACGCCTGGTGCAGGATGGCTACGACCGATTTGTGATCCCCGAGGAGGCATAACCCCCCCATGCCGGGTCAAGGGATGAGATCCCTTGTCCAGGGGGCGCGGGGGGACTGAAAGTCCCCCGGGCTATGCACCCCCAGCAAAGACAGCGCAGCGCTTCTTTGTGCAGAGGGAGAAGCGCTGATAAAGAAGAAGCAAAGATAACCCATCCCTATGTTTTCCCTCCCCCTTTTACACAATTCAGGAAATAAAAGCGTGCCCTGTGCACGCTTTTTTTACACGCTTTTCGCAAACCCTTCAAAAACCCCTGCTATGATCAAGTTTGGCACCCCCACCATCATAACGTATTTTTTGTTGACAAATTTTTATACGATATGATAAAATGTAAACAGTCTGATTTAGGACAATATGGAATATGAAGGAATGCGCACATGGACAACACGTCTTTGATACGGCGTGCCGTTGATACCTGGTATGATGATTGGTTTGCGATGGACCGCCTGTATTACGAGTGGGCGCGCCATCGCGGCATCACCGGCAATATCCTGTTTACCCTTTATGCCATCGACGCACTGGGCGAAGGCTGCACACCAGGCAAGGTGGTGGACAAACTGGCTCTGTCCAAGCAGACGGTCAACTCCACGCTGAACACGCTGGAATCCAAAGGCTTTGTCATCCGCGAAAAAGACCCGTTGGACCAGCGCAGCCGCCGCATCCGGCTGACGGAAACAGGGCAGGCCTACACCAAGGAACTGCTAAACGACCTGTACCAGGCAGAACAAGCAGCTTTTTCTGCCCTGGGCAAGGAATTGCCCCATATGATTGCGCTCAACCGCAGGCTGGCGCAGGCCATCCGCAAAGAGCTTTCCATCGAATAAGACGATGTTGTTGCCCCCGGGCAACGGACAGACCCACCAACAGGGGAGGCATTTCATGGACAACCGCAAGACCGACAAGGGCGTGCTGATTATCCCCCTATCCATTATCGCCACGCTAAGCACCCTGCTGATTTTGTTTCCGACGCAAAGCAGAGGGGTGATCGAATCCACCCGCGAGTGGATCACCCATACCTTTGGCTGGTATTACATGGCGCTGGGGCTTTTGTTCCTGGGGTTGGCGCTGTATGTGGCACTGGGCAAGCGGGGGAACATCCGCCTGGGCAACCTTGACAAACCACGGTTCGGGCATTTTTCGTGGGGCGCAATGGTGTTTACCGCCACCATGGCGGCGGACATTCTCTTTTTTGCCCTGCACGAGTGGGCCTTCTACTATACAGCGTTGCCGCTGGATGTAGGCAGCATGACGCTGGGGGAGCGCCACCTGTGGGCATCCACCTACCCCCTCTTCCACTGGGGTGCCATCCCGTGGACCTTCTTCATCCTGCCGGCGGCTGCCTATGGCTACATGTTTTTTGTGAAAGGCCGCGCGCGCCAGCGGCTCAGCGAGGCTTGCCGTCCCATCATTGGGGATAGGGCAGACGGCCTGCTGGGCAAGGGCATCGACCTGTTTGGCGTGTTTGGCCTTTTGGCCGGCACGGCAACCACCTTTTCCCTGGCCACACCGCTGATTACCCTGGCGCTGCACGAGGTGCTGGGCCTGCCCCAGTCCAAGGGCATCACCATTGCGGTGCTGCTGGTGATTGCCTTTGTGTATTCGCTGGCGGTGCTGTTCAGCTTCAAGGGCATCTCGTACCTGGCCAACCTGTGCATCGTTTCCTATGTGGCGCTGCTGGTGCTGTTCCTGCTGGGTGGCGATGTCATTTACACCATCGAAACGGCGCTGACGGCGCTGGGCAACATGGGTTCCAACTTCCTGCGCATGGCCACCTGGATGGACCCCCTGCGGTTGACGGCACAGCCCGGCGCCATGGCCTTCCCCCAGAGCTGGACGGTGTTCTACTGGGCGTACTGGATTGCCTGGTGCGTGGCCACCCCCTTCTTCATCGGCCGCATCTCCGAGGGTAGAACGCTGCGCCAGGTCATCCTGGGCGGGTTGTCGGTCGGCCTGCTTGGCACCTACACCTCCTTTAGCGTCTTTGGCTCTTACGGCCTGCACCTGGAGGTGGGCGGCCGCCTGCACATCGCGCAGCGGCTGAGCGAGGGCGCCCCGCAGAGCGAAATCATCATCGAAATCTTCCGTACGCTGCCCCTGCCCACGGTGTCGCTGGTGGTGCTGATTGTCACCATGATTTTCTTTTACGCATCCACCTTTGACGCCCTCACACTGGTGATGGCCAAGTACTCCTACCGGGACAAGGATACAGACCCCACGCCCAGCCGGGGCATGATGGTGTTCTGGTCCATCCTCTTCGTCCTGTTGCCCATTGGCCTGCTGTTTTCCGAGCAGACACTGGCGCAGCTGCAGACGGTCGCCATCATCGCCGCCCTGCCCATCAGCGTCATTTTGCTGGTGGTGGTGGTCGGCTTCTTCCGAGAATCGGGTCAACACCCACGCTAATCATCCCACCCTGCGATCACCCAGACAAAGGAGGCAACCCGCTTGGAATTAAAGCAAAGACGAAGGTTTGTCGAGCAAACCAAAAAAGGGGACGGCAAGACAGCGCTGCTGTTTATCCTGCCGGCCATATTGCCCATGCTGGTGTTCTGGATATACCCCATCATCCGCTCGCTGATGATCAGCATGACGGACTGGGATTACATCAGCCCCCACTACAACTTTGTCGCCATCGACAACTATGTCAACATCCTCAAGAGTCGCAATTTCAGCCGCGCCCTGTCCAACACGCTGTTGTTTGCGGTGTATACGGTGCTGCCCTCCATTGTGCTGGGGCTGCTGCTGGCCCTGCTTTTTCAAAAGAGTTTCCGCGGCAAAGCCCTGTACCGCGCGCTCATCTTCTCCCCCTGGGTTACACCCACGGTGGCTGTATCCATTGTATGGATTTGGCTCTTCCAGCCCGATACCGGCATGCTCAACTACCTCCTGGGGCTGTTTGGCATCGCCCCATCCAAATGGCTGTCCAGCCGGGCAACGGCGCTGGTGTCCGTTTCCATTGTGACGGTGTGGAAAAGCCTGGGCTATGCCATGATTTTTTACCTGTCTGCCCTCGAAAAAGTGCCCAAAGAGCTGTACGAGGCGGCTGAAATCGACCGGGCCAACGCCTGGAACAAGTTCCGCTACATCACCTTCCCGGGCATCTCGCCCACCACGTTTTTCCTGCTGGTGATGATGACCATCACCTCCCTGCAGGCTTATGACCAGATACAGATTTTAACCCAGGGCGGCCCGGCGGGCGCAACCCGAACGCTGCTCTACCTCTACTACCAGTACGCCTTTGAAAACTACAACATGGGGGAAGCGACAGCGGTGGCGGCGGTGCTGATGTTCATCACCATCCTCCTGTCCATCCTGCAGTTCTGGGGGTCTAAAAAATGGGTCAACTACCAATGAATCAAAAAATCAGGCTGTCCGGCAGGACGCGCCGCCTGGGTCTTTCCACCTTAAAGCAGGTGGGGCTGCAGGTGCTGCTGATCGCGCTTACCTTCGCCATGGCTTTTCCCTTCCTGTGGATGTTGTCCAGTGCGCTAAAAACAAATGAAGCCGTGCGCCAGTTCCCACCGCGCCTGCTGCCCGAAACCTGGGAGTGGCGCAACTTTGCCGCCGCCTACAACGGCGCGCCCTTTGGCAAATACATCATGAACTCGCTGGTTACCTCGGTGGGCATCGTCGCCATCCAGGTATTCAACACCGCGCTGATTGCCTACGCGCTGACCCAGCTGCGCTTCCGCGGGCGGAGCGCGCTCTTTACCCTGATTATGGCCACCAACATGCTACCGGCAGCAGCCACCTATGTGCCCTCCTACATCATCCTGGCACGGATGGAGCTGCTCAACTCCTACACCGGGCTGATTATCTCCAACTGCGTCAACATGTTTGGCATCTTTCTGGTGCGCCAGTCCTTTTTGCAGGTCAATAAAAGCCTGGTGGAGGCGGCCTGGTCGGAAGGGGCCAACCACTGGCACACGCTGTGGCATGTGCTGTTCCCCATCGCCAAGCCTTCCTTTGTGACCATGGGGCTGCTCTCCTTCGTGGCCAATTACAACAACTACCTCTGGCCCTCCCTGATTACCACCCGGCCGGACAAATACCTCATTTCCCAGGGCCTGCGCCTATACTTTATCGAGGGCGGCGCCTACGGCATCCGCTGGGCTTATGTGATGGCGGCATCGGCTTTTACCATCCTGCCGCTGATGGTGATTTTCTTCCTCCTGCAAAAATGGTTCATTCAGGGCATCTCTGATACCGGCGTCAAAGGATAACACCGTTGTGCAGCGTATGCGCGGGGCAGCTTCCCGGCATGCGTTCAATATAGTACAAATAAAAAAACGGAGGTAAATCATGAAAAAACTACTGTCTCTGTTGCTGACCGTCATGTTGCTTGCCAGCCTTGGCAGCGTCGCCCTGGCCGAAAAGACCCAAGTCGAATTCTGGTACGGCCTGGGTGGCCCTACCGGCGAACTGATGCAAACCCTGATTGCCGAATTCAACGCCTCGCAGGACCAGTATGAGGTAATTGGCGTCACCCAGGGCAGCTACACCGAGTCCTTCCGCAACATCCAAGCTCCCATCGCAGGTGGCAACCCGCCGGCGCTGGCCGTGCTGGAGTACGGGCAGGTAAACAACCTTGACCTGCCCCCCAATCCTTGTACCA
>CAZUAY010000206.1:0-6883 GCA_964618405.1 uncultured Lentisphaerales bacterium | reverse complement strand
CTATGCGGAGCAGGGTGGGGCGAAGCTGTCCCAGCGAGCCGTTTGTTTAAAATTATTACTGGCCTGGGTGGCGAATCGCAAAACTAGCGGCTAGCCCCTTCGTGCCCGCAACTCACTACTCACTACTTCTCCTCAGCTACAGGGGTATTCGACAAAGTTTGCGACAAAGCTCACGACAAAGTTCGGGAATCGTCCGCGATCACCGATCGCGGCTACAGGCTCGCAACTCACAACTCGCGACTCACAACTCGAGACTCGAGACTGTAATCGGGCAGTCAACGGGGGGCACCCCCCCGTCACTGACCGATTACTTTTATTTTACCGTTGGAATGCTGTGCCAGTCCGTTGTGAAGCGGGGGGAGAGTAAACCGCGCTTCATGGCCCATTTCCGGTTGATGCCAGAGGAAAGCGTGAAGACCGTACCCCGTCCATGAGTTGCGTTGATTTTATCTACGGATTCGTAAAGTTTGCTTCTTGTATTGGCACCAGGAGCAAGACTAAAGAGATCGAGTTGAGACGCTACTTTCGGTTCGAGGCCGAAGAAAACAATTCCCGCTTTCTTGTAACGTCGTCCCTTTTGATAAAGCCCATTGAGCAAAGGATGTAGTTGATAGAGCATCGCTGAGGTGTCATCTGTTGGCGGATCAAAAGACAGGGTTGTCGAAGCAAATCCGCCATCGGCTGTGTTGCTACCGTACTCTGGGTAATACTGAAAATAAACTGTGGCACCAGCCGCGACTTGTTTCTCGCCGCGGAGTTTTTCTGCTGAGTTGGCTGTGTAATAGGAGACCGCCTCTTCGAGCTCGCTAAACTCGGTTACTGGGTACCCGAAGGATCGTGAACACGAAACGCTCTGCGAGGGCTCCTCTGGATGTTCATCGGCAACGGCTGGTATTCCACGCAACTCCAGTCCCGTCCTGGCAACGGTCACGCTGAAGCGTTTCTGCAAGGACAGCGTATCGGCCTCAGCAAGCTGGTGGGCCGTTCGAATGCCGATGCGTGCGAGTTTCTCAACCAGTTTCGAGCCGATGCCCCAGACCTCGCCCACGGGGAGTGATTCTAAAACGTTACGGGCATCATTCGGCATCACGAAGACGCCCTCATCGAGTTTCTTAGCAATGTGGTTTGCAATCTTCGCTAGTGTCTTGGTTTTAGCAAATCCAACACCGCAGGGAATGCCGATCCAGTCGAGAATGCTTTTGCGAATTTTGATAGCCAAAGGGTAATAGTCGGCTTCGTCTGGCAACTCGGTTATGATGAACGCTTCGTCAATGGAGTACTGTTCAACTTCTGGAACAAATTCACTGAGAATCGCAATCATCCGTCGGGACATATCACCATAAAGTTCGTAGTTGCTAGACTTGAGCAGGATGCCAGAGCTGGCCAAAATGGGCTTAAGTTGGAAATAGGGAGTGCCCATGGTAATGCCAAGTTTTTTGACTTCTTGTGAGCGTGAGATAACACACCCGTCATTGTTGCTCAGTACGGCGACTGGCTTGCCTTCGAGCGAGGTGTCGAACACACGTTCACAGGAGACATAAAAATTATTTCCGTCTACAAGGCCGATCATCAAAAAAGAAATTATGAATTAAGAATAGGAATGCGAGACCGACTTGCTACTTTTCTCTCGCTACTTCCTAAACGACAAAGCCAGACAAAGCGCAAGGCTAAAAATTCTATACTCCGCCGCCACCTAGCTACTTAATCCTTGGTGCAACCGCGTCGAGGCTCCTAGTTGGTGGTTGGCATCGGACGGCTGGTTACGAGTTTGTTCTGTTCCCAGTAGCCGTAAAATTTTGCTCCATCGGAAGTGACGTATTGTCCTTCGCCTTCTGAAAGAACGCCATTTTTCCATGTTCCAGAAACTCGACCGCCGTTTTTAAAAACGTAAACTCCTTTGCCGTGAGGGACGCCGTTTTTCCAGCTCCCTGCAAAGGAGTCGCCATTAGAATAGGCAAAGGTACCGACGCCATGGCGTCTACCGTTTTTCCATTCCCCTTGGTAGCGTTCACGATTCTGTTTACAAAGGACGCCGAAGCCATGGTAGTGGCCATCAGCTTGAACTTCGCCCTTGTAGACGGATCCATCAGCGTTTTTGATCGTGTCAGGGTCGTCCAAAAACCTTCTGTATTCTTCGCCGATCGACAGTTCACTCGCCACGTTGTCATTGGAATAAGCAGGGTGTGATGTCACTTCACCGATAGCCGTATCAGGGGTGACCGTATGCGCAACTTCAGAGGAAAGGGGAGGGGGGGAAGACGCAAGTGCCACGGCAGGGGCGGCAGCCTCTTGAACGGGAACAACGGGTAAGGGCGCAATATAGGCCTTCCCATTAGAGGTACCGAATGCTGCCCGTGTCGCGTCATCCTTGGCGACATCAATAGCCAAATTCCCTGCATCGTTTTTCAGTGTTGTTGCAGCACCGGCTTTGATGAAATAGGCAACAGCGGCGACGTTTCCTCGAGCTGAGGCAATATGAAGCGGCGTGTTCAACTTGCCGTCGAGAGCGTTGATATCGGCTCCAGCGTCTTGGAGGTATTTTCCGATTTCTGGATTGGCTGCACCGCGCGCCAAGAAGTGAAGCGGTGTGTACCCATTTTTGGCTTTTGCATTGACGTCCGCACCGTTTTTGAGCAACAGCCGGAGCGTATCGGAAGCGCCTTTGTCGGCAGCCCAGTGCAACGGTGTTGTTAGGCTGTCTTCGGTTGTGATGTCAACGTTTACGCCTGCGTCGAGAAGCCGATAGGCGGCTTCTGTGTTGTCGAGGCTTGCAGCATAATGCAGGGGTGTTATGCCACCCGTGGTTCGCGCGTCGAGAATCTTCTCTTTATCAACTTTGAGCATCGAGGTGATGGCATTCATGTCGTGCAGGTTGATTGCAGCGAAGATGTCGCCTGCCACGACCGTGTCGCCCGCGACAAAGGTGGTGCCGAGAATGGATGCAAGGGTGAGGAGGGTTAATTTATAGATTTTCATTTTTCCTGGGTTATCGAAGTGATTCAATTTCTTATTGAACAGTTAATCCACGTGCTCCCATTGGGACGAGGATTTTTAATGCGCTTTTTTTAACGGTGATATCGAGGTTTTTTGAGGCTTCATGGAGCTCGCCATCGAGCTGTATCGGTTGCGCCTCCATGCGTTCAACTCTTAGCTTCTTGAACTTGCGACAAATGACGTTGGGTAGATTGACGAGTCCTTGGTCGAAAACGTTTGAAATGTTGGCTAATAAGAGGGGAGCGTCCTGCTGGCGAGAGGCAACGAGTTCGAGGCGTCCATCGGAACCATCTGCGGATTTAGCGATGAGTGCTCCACCTCCCCAACCGCTCAAATTGCCAATTGTCAGCAGAAGCGGACGATCAAGATCGATGATCTCCGATTCATCGATAATCATCCGAACTGGTTTCGGTGAATATTCGAAAAAAGAATAGATACCAGCAAACACGTATGAGCCGATGCCGCGAATGGGGGACATGTTGTATGCTTTGACAATGGCGGCGTCCCAAGCTGTGCTAGCACTTACAAGAAACGGATGCTCGTTCACATATCCAACATCCATTTCGCGCACAAAGCCGCGCGCGAGTTCCTCAACCGCCTCTGCCGGATTCAGCGATTGTGAAAAGTGCCGAGCTAATCCGTTTCCACTGCCCAAAGGCACAACGCCCATGCAGACATGCTTGCCGATCAATTGAGTGCCGATGCTGCTCACCGTACCATCACCGCCACCGACGATAATGCAGTCCGTGCCGTCTTCAAGAGCATGGTCGAGCATTCGAGCTGATTCTTCAAGCGAACTCGGGAAATACCACGCTAAATCTTCCGCTGTCTGTTTCCAGTGCTTTGAGAAAGCATCCTGAACCCGGCGTAAATAGGAGCCTGGGCCTGATTTTCGATTATAGAAGATTCTTACCTTTTTAAACTTCATCGCGGTGTGCTAGTGGCTCAAGTCGGCTGCTTCTACCTGCTGTTTTACCCAAGGGTAGGTCATCGCAATTCCATCTCGGAGGGTAAATTTCGGAGCCCAGCCAATCGACGAAATACGGTCGATGCTGAAGTTTCGTGAAGCAACGCCTACTGGTCCCTCAACGCTATGGATGGTTATCTTCTTTCCAGCCACCTCTGCGATAGTCTCCAAGAGTTGGCGAACATTGACATATTCTCGTGTTCCGATGTTGGCGGGCTCATCCAGATCGGAATGCATCAACAGGTAGATTCCACGGGTCAGATCGTCGATATAAATGAAGTTACGGATCGCCAAACCATTGCCCCAAATGTCAACCGAATCACCCTCTTTTGCTGATGCAACTTTTCTGGATAGGGCAGCGGGAGCTTTCTCTCGTCCACCGCACCAAGCACCTTCGGGTCCATAGCAATTTTGAAATCGTGCAATTCTGACAATCATTCCGTACTTGTGTTCGTAGGCCTTAGCCATGCGTTCGGCATAGAGTTTTTCCCAACCATATTCGTTATCGGGTAGGGCAGGGTAGACGTCGTCTTCGGTCATCTCCGGTTCGTCGGGTTGCATGTCGCGATAAACACAGACAGAGGAAGAAAAAAAGTATCGCTTGACTCCGGCCACGGCTGCTTCGTGAACCATGTTGATGTTGACGAGTGCGCTGTTGCGCATGATTTCGCATTCAGCCGTGTGGATAAAGCCCATGCCGCCCATATCGGCAGCAAGCTGATAAACTTCGTCGGGAGCCGAACCGTCAGGCATTTGAAGTGCTGCATGACAATTTTCAGTCAGACGCAGGTCGAGCTGGAGGAAGTCGTCAGCCGCGCTCTCCGAAAAAGCAGGGAGATGGATGTCAACGCCACGAACCCACAACCCTTGTGATTTCAGATACTTCACAAGGTGGGAACCGATGAAACCTCCGGCGCCACAGACAAGAGCTTTTTTCATGTCGACATACTTTCAACGGGTAATGAGTTTTAAAATGCAAATTGAACGAGGTGTTTATACTCTGTATCTTGTTGAAAATCAAGTAAAAACAGGAACCTAACATGTTTTAAAGCCCCTCTTTACTAACATAATATATATTATGCGACGTTACTAACTCTAGATCCACCCTCCTTAACAGCTTCTCCCAAAAAGGTATCCCCGACAATCCTGTCGGGGACAAACCGAGACAGGATTGTCTCGGCTAAGTTCTCACCTCCAGTACGTTCCCATCTCAAGCACCTTTGCGGCTTCACAAAAGAATGGGCTACCACCGTGAACCTAACACCTAAAACCTTCTTAGCTTCTTGCCAAATTCGGTTTGTACTCAAGAGTCCTTTACGCTAGAATCTAACGCAATGAAAAAGCTTGTGACCTGCTCACGAACCGAGATCCTCAATCTCAACAAATTTTTGAAAATCGAACGCCACGAAGTTCAGCTTTCCAACGGACGTATTATTCCCGATTGGGGCTGGATTGTCAGTCCAGATTACGTGACAATTTGCGCCGTTGACGCCGATGGTTTTTTCATCTGTTTTCGCCAAGCCAAATACGCCATGCCGGATATCGCCGTCGGTCCTCCAGGCGGCTATATAGAAATCGACGAAATCCCGCTTGAAGCCGCCAAACGCGAATTGCTAGAAGAAACGGGTTATACCTCCGAAAATTGGATTCCCCTCGCCTCTTGCGCTTCCGACGCGAATAGGGGAAACGGCGTCGGAAATTTTTTCTTAGCCTATAATTGTGTTAAAGATATGCATAGCAATGCATTAAGTGATGATGTTGAAGATGCCGAATTGCTGTTACTTTCAAAATCTGACTTGCTTCAAGAACTTGCCTTAGAAACTCAGATTCCTTTGCCCTGGCGCCTCTGTTTTATGCTGGGATTTCAGAAACTTGACGCACTCGTCTCGCATTCTGTTCCTTGCGTGGTGGTTGCAGGCATTATTCGGAATCCGGCTGGAGAAATCCTCATCGCTCGACGTGCATTAGGACAAAGCAACGCAGGTTTATGGGAGTTCCCAGGTGGTAAACTAGAAGTGGGCGAAACGGAAGCAGAATGTCTCATTCGAGAAATCCGCGAAGAATTCTGGGCTGAAATTGAAGTGCTGAGCCATTTCACTAAGACTTCTGCGACCGTTGGCACAAAAACAATTAAACTCTCCGCCTGGAATGCAAGACCAAAAACGCCACTTTTTACCCCAACAGTCCATAGCGAAGCTAAATGGGTTGCACCCACGACCCTTCTTGATAGGTGTCAAAATTTCACACCGGCAGATGTCCCACTGATTGATGCCATTTCATTGTGCTTTACAGGTTAATCCTCGCTGAGGCCGAAATTGTCACCGATCGCCCCACTTACAACTCGCAACTCGCTACTTCTTCCCTGTGGCTGGCCTCGCTGAGACCCCACTCGCAACTCACAACTCGCAACTCGCTACTTCTTCCCTGCTGAGCGAGAAAAGTGGCAACGGCGTCCCGCCGCTGAACGATCAGAGCCGACGGTCTCCTACCCTGCTGATCAGAGCTAAGACGACACACTTACTCAAAATTTCAGGTAAGCCCGCCTGTTTTCATACAGCGATGTCAATGTAATCTCGCCCAAAAGACAAGATTACAATGCCTCTCTCCAACCTTGAGGTAAGCCAATATCAGAGAGAAAACGTGACAGGATGCCGTGCAGCAGCATGCCTATACGCGGCGAGGTCGCCGCGTCACCAACACTGGGCGCATAGGCATCCTGCCTAAAACTTCGAGTTTCGCTAAGCAGTGGTCGTAACGAACGGAGCACGGGTTTTCCAACCCGTGTACGAAAACGGGTTCGAAAACCCGTTCTCCGTTTGCTTCGCTCGTCCTCGTCCTCGATTCACTCGAGCAAATCCTCAGCCACCCCTTTATTTCTTCGCGCTTTCGCCTGTCTGCCGTTCCTGCACAGGCAGGCGTCTT
>CAZUAY010000205.1:0-6918 GCA_964618405.1 uncultured Lentisphaerales bacterium | reverse complement strand
TTCGAGTAAACGTGGTGCCTCTGAGCAAATCCAAACGGACAGGTCAACGGAACGACGCGCACCCGGCTCCCACGCCGAGTAATAAATTTTATTGACATGGCTCCTTTTTAGATTCATAATATTTTAGTTATTATTTAATAAGTTTTATCCGCGAACGACAGCTATAGCATCACGAACGTAGGGTGGTATATTTTCATCATGACAGCACTCCCGCTAACCCCAAAAACGAACCTGCGAAGCAGAAAAAAGCTTCTGATTCTCTTTTTTTACAGTCTGCTCATGGCACTCTTTTCTGGCGGTTTGATCTTGAGTGTTATCGGAATCGACCTGATCAGGAATCATGGTTCTGGGGTTATTGGGGCGGAAGCGAAGCTATGGATAGGATGTACCGCGCTAATGCTGGCTCTAGTGTCCTTATCGTTTTTGCTTTTGGTGTTCTTCCTAGGGGAGAAAGTTCGAAGGGTTTGTCACAACGAGACATACAGGCGTCAACTTGAATACGATCCTAGCTTGGAGCGTCCTGCTGAGGCGACACGTTCAAAAAAAGCCGATTTTAAAGAATTGATCAATAAATTGGCGGATGACTTTTCTTCTGAGTCTTTGACGCTACACGTGGGCGAATTCTTGCATCGTAGAGAGATTCAAAACGACTACATCGAATTGTTTCAAGAGATGTCGGAGGCGGTCGTTTTAATCAAACAAATTCATGATGCGGCAGGCAATTTTTGTGGTTTAAAAATTCTTTCAGTTAATCCGGCGTTTACAACCGTGTTCGGTGTGAACATCACAGATGCGATTGATACGATGCTGGTGAAATTGATTCCGTCTATTGCTCCCTGTATCGTTGATGCGGCTCTGAAGGCGGTTGAAATCGGACGGCCTGTTCAGCGCAGTTTACACGATGATGTTCTCGAAAAGGATTTTGATTTCACCGTTTTTTCTCTGGGGAATGCAAAAATTGCTGTTCTCGCATCAGATGTAACCGAGCGTTGTGATGCAGAACGAGCTTTGAAAGAAAGTCGGCGTCAATATACGTCTCTGATTGCCAATATGCCCGGGATTGTCTACCGTTGTAAATTCGAGAAGTCGTGGCCGATGGAGTTTGTTTCGGATGGCTCCGTGGAGGTTTTAGGCTACGCGCCTGAGGACTTTTATTCAGGCAGAATTACCTACGCCCAGATAATCGATGAAAAATTCAGATCCCTTGTGTTCTCGACTTGGAAAGACGTTCTTGCAGAGCAAGGCGTTTTTCGGATGGAGTATTCTGTCACGGCCAAAAACGGCGAAAAGAAGTGGGTCATAGAGCGTGGTGCCGGAGTTTATGATGCTAAGGGACGGATTGTAGCGCTTGAAGGGCTTGTTATCGATGTCACGGAACGTAGGAAAGCCGAGATCGAACGCGAACATTTCTCCATGGCGTTAGAGCAGTCACGTGATACGATAGTCATTACGAACGAAAATGGGATTATTCTCTACGCGAATTCGGCTATTAAAGCGTTAAGCGGCTATGACAAGAAGGAGGCGATTGGAACCATCATGCCGACATTTGAGTCGCCGCCCATCGACAGCGACCTCTATCACAGTATGTGGAAGACGCTTTATAAGAACGAAACTTGGGAATCAAATTTTCCAGGGTGCCGCAAGGATGGAACGCCTTATACCGAGAATGTGGTGATATCACCGGTGATGGATGAGAAGGGTAAAGTAGTCAATTTTGTGGCAATCCGGCATGATGTAACGGAGGAGCTTCAGGCGATCTCGGAGCGCAACGACCTCCGCGAACAACTGAATCAAGCGAACAAAATGGAATCGATTGGCAGGCTTGCTGGCGGCGTTGCACACGATTTTAATAATATGCTTCAGGCCATCCTCGGTTATTGCGAGATTGCCCTCGCGCAGACGCCTGTGGAAGGTCAAGTTTATGCCGATTTACTCTCCATTCAGGGAGCGGCTCGACGTGCTGCAGATTTAACGCGACAGTTGCTGATATTTGCCCGGAAATCTAAGGCGGAGCCCAAGATTATCGGAGTTTCTCGTGCCGTCAATAATCTTTCATCGCTACTCAAACGCGTGATCGGATCGGAGTTTGCGTTTGAGTTGAATCCACCGCCAGAAGAACTTAAAATCAGCGTTGATCCAACACTTTTCGATCAGGTGATTGCCAACTTATGTATCAATGCTCGCGATGCAGTGGCTCAGAAGGGTGATGGGAAAATCATCCTTTCAGCTCGACTCCGCACATTGCACGCTACCCTGAAGACACTCCTCGGAGAGTTGCCGGCGGGAGACTATGTTGAGTTGTCCGTTACGGATAATGGCTGCGGTATAACGGATGAAAATATGAACCGCATTTTTGAACCCTTCTTCAGCACGAAAGGCAAGGGAAAAGGTGTTGGGCTTGGACTTTCAACAGCATACGGTGTCGTCAAATCTTGTAATGGCGGTATTATTGTCAAGAGCAAGGTCAGCAAGGGAACCTCCTTCGAGTTGCTATTTCCTTGCGTCATTGAAAACACCAATGAATCGGATAAGGTTGCGCCGACAGCCAAAAACTTGATGCCTAAAGCGAAGAGCAATGATGAGATTATCCTCTTGATCGACGATGAGGAGACGATTCTTTATACAACGCGAAGGATGCTCGAGTCGCTTGGCTATAAAGTCTTATCAACGATGTCTGCTCTTGAGGGAATCGAACTCGCAAAACAGCATGGAACTAAAGTAAGCCTGTTGCTGAGCGATGTTATTATGCCGGAGTTAAATGGACCTGAGATGGTTCGGAAAATCTTGTCACATTTACCAAACCTGCCCTATCTCTACATGTCAGGCTACACGGCGAATTTGTTATCCGAACACGGATTGGCCAAGCAGACGGTCGACGTGATCAATAAGCCTTTTACCCGAGCAGATCTCGCGATAAAGGTTCGCAAATGCCTTGATGGATATCGTCCTCCAGACGTCGGCAACCAAGTGGTTTAGTCTTGCTCGTGGTTTGAAATTGAGGAACCTTTAGTTAAAAATCATGAATGAAGTCATTTTAAAAAGCGGTAGAGAAAAGTCGCTAGAGCGCCGTCACCCATGGATCTTCTCGGGGGCTATCGCTAAAATCAGCGGGAACCCTGCTAACGGCGATGTTGTTGATGTCCTATCGAGCAAAGGGGATTGGTTGGCGCGTGGCTTTTATTCTTCCCTATCGCAAATTTCAGTAAGAATTCTGACCTTTGATCCGCATGAGGTGATCGATGCAGAATTCTTTAAACGTCATTTTGCACAGGCTTGGAGAATGCGCACCGATCGGTGGCATGCCCAAACGCATAACGCCGTGCGGTGGGTGCATGGCGAGTCTGATGGACTTCCCGGACTCGTAGTCGACCGCTATGCCGATGTCGTTTCAATGCAGGTTCAGACGGCAGGCATGGATCGTTGGAAGCCGGCTATTATCAACGCGATTCTTGAGACGGCTCCAGACTGCGTTATTTACGAGCGTTCCGATACTGCCATGCGGGGGCTAGAAGGACTTGAAGAGCGTGATGGCCCGCTTCACGGGACGCTTCCTGAACACGACATCGCGGTCGAGGCTAATGGCATAAAATGGACCGTGGATGTTGAAGATGGGCATAAAACGGGATGTTATCTGGACCAAGTTGACAATTGGGCGGCAGTGGGTGCATTGGCCAAGGATAAGACGGTTCTCGATACGTTTTGTTACCAGGGCGGTTTCACGCTTTCGTGTCTCAAAGGAGGCGCGAAGCACGTGTTGGCGGTTGACTCCTCGCAGAGTGCACTGGCTAATTTAAGTGCCAACATTGCGCTTAACGGATTGGATGCCACAAAATGCGAAAGCCTCTGTCAGGACGTGTTTACAGCGCTTCGCGGCTTCCGCGATCGTCGCTTGAGCTTCGACCTGATTATTCTCGATCCGCCAAAGTTTGCAGACTCAAAAGGGCATGTGGACAAGGCTTGTCGTGCCTACAAGGATATCAATCTCCTTGCATTTAAGCTTTTGAATCCAGGGGGTGCGCTTGCGACATTTTCGTGTTCAGGCGGCGTGACTCCGGAGCTTTTCCAAAAGGTCGTCGCGGATGCGGCGCTCGACGCTAAGCGTGACGGTTACATGGTTGCCCGCTACACACAGGCACCCGATCATCCTGTAGCGCTGCCGTATCCTGAGGGACTTTACCTCAAAGGCATGCTGGTGAAATGCGTATAGAGATTCTTCTCGTTGCCGTCAACGCCGGCTATACGCATACGTCGATGAGCTTACGCTGCATTCAAGCGAATCTGGGTGAGCTGGAGTCTCGGTCACATATTCTGGAATGCGATTCCCAACTCTCTTCTCTACAGATTGTGGAACAAATCATCGCTTACGACCCCAAAATCGTTGCTTTTTCCACGTACATTTGGAATGCCATGACCGTGGCGGATGTACTGAGGGTGTTACACGAGATTCGTCCCGACATCATCCGCGTCGCAGGAGGCCCCCAGATCATTCCGGGTGACGATCCTTCTGGCATCCTGCCCCTACTCGATGTGGCAATATGTGGCGAAGCCGAGGAGGTTGTAGAAGCTGTTTTCGGAAAGCTTTTGGCTGGGGAGGTCGTTGAGTCGGTCATTATTGCTGAGCCACCCAGTCTAGCACACGCTGAGCTTCCTTACCGGCTTTATACCGATGCTGACATTTCTACGCGCATGGTATACGTGGAGGCGACGCGAGGGTGTCCGTTTAAATGCGAATACTGCACATCATCGGGAAGCGGTGGAATTCGCTATTTCCCGATTGAAGCGCTTCTGAAAGAATTTGGCATCCTGCTGGCTCGCGGCGTACACCAGTTTAAATTTCTCGACCGCTCGTTTAATTTTGGCGGAGTACAGTCGCTTGCGGTTCTCGACTTCTTCTTGGCGCGGCAATTTAAAGGACTTCGCCTCCATTTTGAGTTTACGCCAGACGCATTGGACGAGGAATGGCGGCGACGTCTCCGAGGCTTTGAGCCAGAGATGTTGCATATTGAGATGGGGGTTCAGACTTGGAACGAAACCGTGGCAGTGTGTATACACCGCCCCCTGAAGCCAGCAGCGGTTGAAAAGTCGCTTCGTTTCATGATTGACGAGGCGAAGGCGGATGTTCATGCCGATCTTATTGTGGGATTGCCGGGTGAATCGCTGGAATCCTTTAAAGCCGGATTCGATAGGCTCGTTGCGCTCGGCCCCTCCGAGATACAGGTGGGAATTCTGAAACGACTGCCGGGGACGGCGATTGGGAAGCACGACGAAGCGTATGCCGTTAAGTGGAGCCCGGTTCCTCCTTACGAAATTTTGCAGAATAATTTGCTCTCCTTCGTTCAAATGCGAGAGCTCGAGCGTTTTAGTCGGTGCTGGGATTTGCTCTATAATCGGAAGCGTTTCCGTGGCAGTGTCCAAATGCTCTGGCGAGATGGCACGTCGCCGTTCAAAAGCGTTTCAAAAGTTGCAGCGTTTATTTACGAAAAATCTGGACGCATGCATGCGATTTCCCCGAAGCGGCTTGCTGAGGCGGTCCTCCATGTGCTGGTTCATTCTTGCGGCATCCCTGAAGTTGAAGCGAGAGCTGCGCTAGAACGTGATGCGCGCGAGTCCGCGTGGGATCGAAGTTGATTACTGTTTTTCAGTAGCTTTGGCAGCGTGTGGCCAACGTGTGGAGACGTAATGTACAAGATCGGGGCCTAGCATTTCGATGGTTTGATTGTTGCTCCGCACGAAGAGATGTTTGTCGAGGTAAACTGGGGCGGCGGCGGGCTTCACGCGCACAACACAGACGTCATGATCCATGGCACGTCGTCGTTCGATAGAATAAAAAAGAAATGGATTTTCGGTGGTCAGACGCATCCGAAGGGTGTTGTTGAGGAAGAGGCTAAAGCCATCCCAATTGCTTTTTCCCCTATCGACGAGACTGTATTCGGCATCCACGCCTCGCACCGTACCGTCGTCACGAACTCCGATCAACAATGTACCACCCGAAAAACTATTCATAAATCCCGCGACAGAACGTGAGATTGAAGTGGCACCGGACATGTCTTGTTTTTCTTTGCTGACTACGCGTTCCTTGAATTCCACATCCTGCGATTCCCCACCGGCAATCATTGCCATGAGTTCTGGATCAGGCGAAAAACGGGTGTACTCTCGTAAGCCTTTGCGCGTGAATTCTTCGCCGGGCGTACTGAGTAACTTGAAAATTGGATAGGGATCTTCGTTGCGTTCGAGTGAGAGCAAAACAAAGGTAAACTTGTTGACGAGGTGTTCGCGGTATTTCAGCAGTTCATCGATCTTAGCGCGGTCAAGTGCTTCGCCTGCGCATTTATAGGTGCGCAACAAGGGCGAGGCGGAAGCAGGTGAACCCGTGCCCGTAATAAGGTATTCGAATGTTGCGCGATCCTTGGGGGGAACGATGTTTTTAAAATGTCGGTGACCCGTCTCATCGATATTAAGGAAGCAGCTCTGATTGATTTCATCGATGGCGTCTGGAATCGACTTGCCGAGTGCGTCGCGG
Organism: uncultured Lentisphaerales bacterium; assembly: GCA_964618405.1. Classification (GTDB taxonomy): domain Bacteria; phylum Verrucomicrobiota; class Kiritimatiellia; order RFP12; family UBA3636; genus JBBQIY01. The sequence continues at coordinate 398 of CAZUAY010000205.1, read as the reverse complement.
ACCGCTAGCAGAACAACCAGCACGGTCATGAGGCGGTGGTTGCCGTCGATCAACAGTGCCTTGCTACCGCTCGCTCCAGATTTCCCAAGATCCATGGAGACGACAGCCCCTTGGAAGCGTAGTGCGGCATGATCCTTTGTCATACCCGTGATGACACGTTCACAGGCTCCACCGACCCAGCTGTAGGGGCGTTGAAACGATGGTGAAACCAATGCAGCATTTCCGTAAAAAAGCTGCTCCAAGGTCACTTCACGAGCACGCATGTTGAACTCCTCTTCTTCATGCGTTGCAGTATACAATATGGCACGGAAATTTTCTAGTGAAGAGTCGAAAAAATAGGTAATCGGTCAGTGACGGGGGGTGCCCCCCGTTGACAGCCCGATTACAGTCGCGAGTTG
>CAZUAY010000204.1:6388-6928 GCA_964618405.1 uncultured Lentisphaerales bacterium | reverse complement strand
CGCCGTAGCTGATATAGGGACGCATGTCGGCAAGTTTATACTTCTCCGGTTCACGTGTGCAGAACACGATGTCGAGAATGTAGTCGCCGACTTTTTCATCGCAATATACTTGATCGAGAACCGCTCTGAAATTGCTGATCGCCGCAGCATCGATGACGGGTTGTGTTTCTGGTTTCGCCTGTTTTGTGAAGCGCGCCATGATCTTGCGCTCCTCGTCGCGTGAAGGGAGATTGACGATGCACTTGAACATGAAGCGGTCGATCTGCGCTTCCGGCAAAGGATACGTTCCTTCTTGTTCAATTGGGTTCTGCGTGGCGAGGACAAGGAAAGGTGAGGGGAGTTTGTAGGTGGCGTCGCCTACGGTGACCTGACGTTCCTGCATGGCTTCGAGCAGTGCCGATTGCACCTTAGCAGGGGCTCGGTTAATTTCGTCGGCAAGAAGGATGTTGGTAAAGACGGGGCCTTTTTTGGGAGTAAAGGTTCCGTCCTTGGGATTGTAGATCATCGTGCCGGTAACGTCGGCAGGGAGAAGATCTGGGG
>CAZUAY010000204.1:0-6378 GCA_964618405.1 uncultured Lentisphaerales bacterium | reverse complement strand
TTTTGGCGATTCCAGGAACACCCTCCAAGAGGACATGTCCTTCGCACATCAGCGCCATGAGAAGCCTGTCGAGGATCTTTTCCTGTCCGACAATGACCTTGCCGACTTCCTGACGAAGAAGGTCAAATGCTTGGGCCTGTTGTTCAATAAGTTTTGCCGTTCCGGCGAGTGTATCCGTGCTCATGGTGCTCTCTCCTTGAAAAAATTAAAACATCCTAAAAATACCAAAATCAGGCTGTTTTGGCAAGTGCGGACAAAATGTTTCATTGTAATCGGTCAGTGACGGGGGCACCCCCCGTTGGCTGCCCGATTACAGTCGCAGTCGTGAGCTTTGTCGCTAACTTTGTCGAGAAAGTGAGAGGTATCTCACTGGATGTTAGACTTTCTATGCTCAATTCAGAATTTGTCATTGGCTTGTGGCAGGGTGGGGACGGTAGAGGGTTTATTGCTCGTTGCGGACACCTTTGCATTTGGGATAATTGGAGCAGCCCCAGAATTGATTGCCGGCGTAGGCACTCTTGGTAGCACGGCGCAGTTGCCGATAAAGACGATGACGTGAATCAGATGACGTTCATCGAGTCCTGTCAGCTCCGCTAGGCATTTGACGTGCTTGTAGTTCTAGCGGAAAGGATTTTGGAACTTATGTTTGCTGCGGTAGATTGTCTGCGTCCATGTTGTGCTATTCGCATTCCCAAAAATCCAGCCCTTCATGTTCTTGGTTTCGATCACGAATACGCCGAAAGGGGAGAATACGACATGGTCGATCTGCGTCGTGCCACCCGCTTGATCGGGGATCATCACATTGTTCAGCACCTTGTAGACTTCAGTATCCAGCCGATTTTTCAAACTTCGAGCCACCAGCCATTCGCCGTACTTGTGTTGGGGCACGCCATGGCGTGCCCTTACCCTAGACCGCAGACTTCTAGGTCTGCGGGGGCATCGGAGAGTAGGCATTCGAGCATGCCGCCGGGTTTGAGGTGGCCGAGAATAAGTTTTTTACAATGGTACATCACGTATTCGTTGCACCACGCGGCACGGCGTGCCGAAGGGGCGTCGAGGGCTGGGTCGAAGGGCGAGAGAATAAGCAGGCGGCCCTCGTCGAGTGCGCGGCGGATGGTGGGCGTATGAGTGCCGTCTTCAAGCGCCCATGGTTTCACCCAGATGAGGGGCTTGCCATGCGTGAGCCCCGCCTTGAATACCGCCCGCTCCATCGGTGACAGGAACCCGGAGATGATGGCTTCGCCGGCTTTCAGTGGCAGATGCCCGTGCGCCTCTGTTTCGCCGCGGCTGGCGAGAAACCCCAGCTTAGGCCCATCCAGTAGCGCACGGTTTCCGAGGGCTCGCGGCTCACCGCAATTCATGACGACATCGTAGTTCAGCGGGTTTTGTTGGATGTACCGCCGTATGTTTTGCAACGCGGCCTCATCGTGGATGATGATTTCGTAGTAGTTGCGCTGCCAGAGGGAAGAGCCTGTTGGGGCACGGCATGTAGGGGCACGGCATGCCGTTCCCCTACTAACTGCGGCTTTATACGACCGGATGATGGTGCCGAGAGACCCTGCCACGGGAGCGCCAAAGCGCTCTTGGGTTGGGGCACGGCATGCCGTGCCCTTACCGTCGATAGTGATGATGCCATGGACGTGTTCGGGCATGATGACCCATGCGTCGATGGTGGCGTGTGGAAAATGCGTGGGGATGGCCCGCCAGCAGGCGGCGGCCATTTCCCCCGCTTCGTTTAGAACCATGTGGCCTTTCACCACCGTGCCGAAGCGTGGGCGGCGGTCGGCCACGCACATCGTGACGAAATACCGGCCTGAGCCGGCATAGTTGTGCCCGCGCAGGCGGATGGAGCGCCGATGGTGGATGGACGGATCGTATGTAATGGTAGAGTCCCTTCCACTTTCACTATGTTGCGGTTCTGTTACGCATCACGATCTTGGCGGAGGAAGAGGGTGCAGGATGTTGAGGGGAGGGAGAAAATTTCGAGGAGGGTGCGGATGGAGGCGCAGATGTGGTTGGCAGAGAGGTTGGTTTCAGCATTGAGTCCGTTCGGAAGGGAAAGGGCTTTGCGTAGTTCCGAAGGATCTCGGCTGAAGTGTCGGTTGTCACGTCGGGTGATGGTTTTGGGGTTGTCGGGTAGCGCCGTGAATGTGGGGTGCCGATGCGATGAGACGAGTTACACGACGATCATTTCCCATTGCCCGCGATTCGCTTCTTCAGAGAGGCTTCGGTTTTCTTCAGGCTGCCAAGGTATTGCTTCTCCGCGTTGGCAGATCACTTCGGCGGCGGTCTGTCCGTGAACGGCGTAATGGATTTTGTTCTGGACTTTCTTGAAAAAGGAAATGGATTCGCCTGCGCTCGGATCGTAGTCGATGCTGGTGGAGTAGATGTCGAGGATTTGGCGATAAAAAACCTTCTCGCTGGCACGGATGTCCCGAATACGCTCAAGCAGCTCTTTCCAATAGCCGCCGCCGGCCTCTTTGAGGCGGTCGTCGTCGATGGCAAAGCCCTTGACGACATACTCGCGCAACCGCAGCGTCGCCCACTGCCGAAATTTCGTTGCGACCTTGGAGTTGATCCGGTATCCAAGCGAGATGATCATGTCCAGGTTGTAAAACAAAACCTCATAGTTCTTGCCGTCGGCGGCAGTTTGTAAGAATTTCTTACAGACTGCCGCTTCGGCCAGCTCGCCATGCGAGAAGATGTTCCGAATGTGCATCGTTACATTGGGGCGAGAGGTGCCATACAGGTCTGCCAATTGCTGCTGCGTCAGCCAAACCGTTTCGTCTTCAAGGCGGACGCTGACTTTGGCGATTCCTTCGGCGGTCTCGTAGATGATCACCTGAGGTGACTTTTCATCATTCATGGTGTATTTCCTTCCACAATTTCGATTTCAGGGGCGGAGAGGTGGTAGAGGGCGTAGACGTGGCGGTCGATTTGGGCTTCAGAGGCGGTGATGTTGGTGGAGGGTGCGGTCATGGCGTGGGGCCCTTCATAATGGGGATGCCGTACTCTGCCACGAGGGTGGCGAGGCGGGCGGTGGAGCTGGTGGGGGTGATGTGGGCGAAGTAGGCTTCATCAGCGAGGGCGGCGACAAGTTGGTTGCGGCGTTCGGCGAGGGCGGCTGTGGGGCGTGACTCGGTTGCAGGAAAGGCGGAGAGGATCAGGAGTCGGTTGTCGGTGAGTGCTTGCTTCCATTCGGTGGGGATGATTTTGGGGAGCGACCGAGCGGGACAGATGATGATGGGTTGTTTGCCGCGAAGGAGAATGCGGAGGCATTCGCTTTCAATTGGCGAATGAAATCCGCCGATGACGCAGCGGCCGGTGTCGCGCCATTTCGCCGCTTGATCGTAGGTTGGGAGAATAACGCTGCCGGGATATTCTCTGGAGCAGAAGAGCGCGGTCTTGGGACACGTGAGCAGTTCGATGTTGCCGATGGCGGAGAGAGTCGATGGAGCATTATCGCCCAGACGGTCAATGAGCGTGGCAGGGTAGGCGGCATCGCCCTTGTTCAGAACAAGAGTCAGGAACGAATTGGGTGTGCTAGTTTTGGTGTTTCTCATCGTATAAAGCAGTTTTATTTTATCGTGACAGACATTTGTAGCACAGACATTCTTGTCTGTGTCACTTCGTCTCCGACGTCTTTTTTTGCTTTTCTTGTTCTTTTTTCAAGTCGTGCTCTAGCTCGTCCAAGCTGGCAAGCCGCTCCTTGTCTTTCAGCTTGGTTTTGAAGTTGCCGAGTTGTTGGGCGCTGATTTCTTCGGCGATTTGATGGCTGATACCACCTGCATGCGTCAATAATTCGCGCCCATTGAGGGTCAGGATGGCATCTAGTTTGGCAATCCAATCTTTCATGGTCATAGCGATTCGCTGTTGCGCCTGTGCTTCGGCAAAAGCAAGATACTGTTCAACCAGAAGACCCAGTGCTTTCATTTCATTTGCGGTCAAGTAGTTCTTTGCCGTAGCGGCATCTTGTTTTGTAATTCGAGATGGCATCTTCTTATCATACGACTGCATGCCCATGAACGGGAGGTCTGCATCCGCGCGATGAGCAACCAGTTCTGCGGCCGTCTGTTGGCTTATTGCCCAAAGTAACTTATTCTGCACAACCTTGAAGAAGAGCAGTGTTTTTTCGTTCTGTGGGTCGTAGTCAACACTGGTGGTGTAAAGATCCTTGATTTTTTGATAGAAAACACGTTCTGAAAGGCGGATTTCGCGGATGCGCTCCTGCAACTCGTCAAAATACGTCATGTTGCGTCCGGTCTTCATCCGTTCATCGTTCAGCGCGAAACCTTTGATAATGTATTCTTTGAGAACCGATGTCGCCCAGATTCGGAACTGCGTAGCTACGGATGATTTGATCCGGTATCCGACGGAGATGATCATGTCAAGGTTGTAGAACTTCGTTTGATAGTTTTTACCGTCCGAAGCAGTTGTTAAGAATTCCTTAATAACTGAATTTTCGTTCAACTCCCTATCTTTCAATATGTTGCGGATGTGTATGTTGATGTTGGGAATGCTGGTCCCGAACAATTGCGCCATCAAAGCCTGTGTCAACCAGACCGTTTCGTTGACGAACCGTACTTCGATTTTCGTCTTGCCTTCATCTGTTTGATAGATGACGATCTCGCCGGTTGGGTTGTCTTCGGCGAATTTGGGTGACTGGTTCATTGGTGTTTACCTCGCAGGATTAGTCTGGATGAATGTTATGTGTCATACGGCTCTTTTACCATCCGTGGCAGGTGTCGAGAATTCGTTGGCACCAGCAGTGTGGCACAGACATTCTTGTCTGTGGGATGCACAGGCAGGAATGCCTGTGTCACTTTGGTGCCGACTCCGCATTTCCCTCATTCTTCCTCGCTGTCATTATCACGACCCAGACGGTATTTGATGTCGTAGTTGATGATGAAGTCAAGCTCCTCGTCAGTAAAACCGTAATGCTTCGCAAGGACCGTGTCGATTTCGTCGATGATGGGCTTGGAGAGTTTGGGGACTATGCATTGCACTGTAAGAGTGTCGTGTTTAAATCGCATTATGCGATTTTCAGAATGTATTTTTATGTCGTCCATAAGACATTGAGCTAACTTAATGAGGTTTGCTTTTTGTTCACTTATCGACAAGGCACTAAGGTTGATAGGGAATGCATCTACTTCGCGTTTGTTGATATGACGACAGTCTGAGAAAACAGTAATTAGCCAATAGAAGAGGTTTGAGTTCAGGCAACATAAAGCCAGTAAGGCATAATCGCTATTATCAAACGAAACATCTTTAAATTCTGAAGGTGGTCGCCTATTACCATTACCATCAAGAACGCAGGGTTCAAAATTCAAAACTTGTAGGAAATAACCAACTTTCCGTGAAAAGTACATTTTGTTCTCTGAGTTGGTAGAAAAATACTCACATAACTTATGCTCCTCTGCAACTAGCTTATTAACAATATTACGCTCCAAGTTTAGGCACATCTTGGGTAATGATCCGTTCACGAGAGCTGGCTCAGTATATGCATAAGAGAGCTTTTCAAAAAGGTTGACCCGTTCTTCGGACATCCATTTATTGTAGCGTGTTGAAAACATCCGCGTGGGAGTCGTTGGGGCACCAATTAAATGAATTGAAAGACGGATATGTTCAAGACCATCAAAAAGCCTAGATGGGCGGTCGTCGTAGGAACTAAAATCAAGTTGATTGGTTCCAAGCATTTTTTGAAGTGTTGAATACCTGTCGGTTGAAACTGATGAGACTGGGACTATGTAGCCTTGACGAGAACCTTTATTTTTCAGTGCAACACTTCTTTCCATGACTAATGCATATAGATTGTTGCATTCGATACATGTATAGCCGAGAACTTTATAATCCTTTAGTGCTTTGAGTTCAACATATGGTGGATTCCCAATAATAATATCAAAGCCACCATTACCTTGAACTATTCCGTAGAAATGAATAAACCAATGGAATGGCTGATGCGATTTCAGCCACTTTTCATACGCCGATTTACTATTGATTTTAATGCCATAGCTGGTCGCTAGGTGGGCGTTGAGTTCTTCCTCCAAAGTCTTGAGACGGGATTGAAGTTCCAACTTGTCTGCGGCGGGTACAGAGCCATTGCCTTCGGTCTGGAGCTGGCGGAATTTATCAAACGCCTGCTGGAGATCGGCGGCTTTGGCTGAAATCCTCACCATAGCATTATCGAAGTCGAACGTTCCTTGCTTGCCACCTTCAACGGCATCTTCGACTTCCTTGTAGGTGGCATATCCAACGAGGGTGTTACCAGCGCGGATGTTGAAGTCGATGTCGGGTAGTGGTTCGATGCCGAGGTTGCCGCGAGCGGTGTTGGGTTCAACCTGCGCGGCGAGCTTGAGGAAGAGGCGAAGCTTGCAAATT
>CAZUAY010000203.1:0-6935 GCA_964618405.1 uncultured Lentisphaerales bacterium | reverse complement strand
CGGCTACAGGCTCGCCCACTCGTCCAAGTAAAAGATAACGCGGATTGTAAAAAGGCTGCGTTTCAAGTATCATGACCCCATGTCTAAATCTGTAGCAGATTCCTACAACTCAGTCCTCGCCGTCGTCGCTGACGCGGCCTGCGCTATCACGGCAGCCTTCATGGCAGTCTGGATACGTTTCGACAGCGGTTGGTTTCATGACAGTTGGTTTGAGGTTCGGTTCGGCAGGCCCGACAACCTCTATGCCGAACACCTTCCGCTCGTCATCGCTTCCGCCTTTTTAACGTATTTCACGCTGCGACGCCTGAAGCTGTACCGCCGCCCTCAGCGCGGCACTTTCATGTCGAAAGTCCCACGACTCCTCAGAAGTGCCGGACTCGTTACCCTAGAGATCCTCGTTATTCTGGCCGTTGTGAAGAACTACTACAACGTTTCAGCCGGTGCGGTACTCTCCTTCTTCCCCTGCTTCGCCACGCTGCTTCTCCTCCAACGCTCGATTATCTTCCATCTGGAGATAAGGGGGGCACGTAAGGCCATTGCCACCAACTGCGTCATCATCATCGGCACCGACGCAACCGCAGCCCATTTGATGCACTGCTTTAAGCGAGATCCTCGGTTGCGCGTGAGCGTGAGCGGTGCCCTCACGACCCGCAAGGGGGAAACACCCGTTGCATCCATTCATCCCGAAAATATCCTAGGCGATATCACGGACTTCAGCAGAATTCTCGCCGAGACTCCCAACGTCTCTCAAGTGATTATCGCGAATCCTGATGTTGACCGGAAACTCCTAAACAAGATCGCGACCGAATGCGAACGCAAGTTGGTGCGCTTCAATCTCGTTCCCGACATGTTCCTGATGATGACCTCAGCCGTCGAAGTTGAAACGATTGATGACATCCCACTCCTCGGCCTGAAGCCAAGCCCGCTCGATAGGCTGGAAAACAGACTCTTGAAGCGATTCGAAGACATTGTCGGATCGATTGTCGGCCTGCTCGTCTCCGCTCCGCTTGTGTTGCTCATGATCATCCTCATCAAGCGCGAATCTCCCGGTCCCGTGTTCTACTCGCAGACTCGGTGTGGCTACGGAGGGAAATCGTTCACCATTTTTAAGCTCCGCTCCATGCGCCTCAACGCTGAAGAAGACACAGGAGCGGTCTTTGCCGATGAAAATGATCCGCGTCGCACCAAAATCGGAACGTGGATGCGCTCGCACAATGTCGACGAACTCCCGCAATTCTGGAATGTCCTCAAGGGCGATATGAGCCTCGTCGGGCCCAGACCTGAACGCCCCGAATTCGTCGACCAGTTCTCCTCGGACATCTCGCACTACATGCGCCGCCACATCGGGCGACCCGGCATCACGGGTTGGGCTCAAGTCCATGGGCTACGCGGAAACACCTCCATCGAAGATAGGCTTCGACACGATCTCTGGTACCTAGAGAATTGGTCTATTGCCCTCGACATCAAAATACTGCTGCGCACCTGTTTTTCGATGCGCAACGCCTACTAGCTGAACTTAAGGACTGAAACGATATGATAGAAGCACAAGGAGTCTATTCTTTTACAAACAACATCTGGTTTTTCTGCGCCTTTTTTTCTTGGTGCCTGGCTCAGTGCATCAAGATGTTACTGGCCTTCATTAAAACACGCAACGTCGACATTCATTACCTGGTCAGTACCGGCGGCATGCCCAGTGCACACTCGGCTACGGTTTCTGGCCTCGCCACGGCGATTGGTATCACGGAAGGATTCGGATCGCCACTCTTCGCCATGGCCCTCGTCTACGCCATCATCACAATGTTCGATGCCTCCACCGTGCGTCGCGCCGCCGGCCAACAAGCAGCCCTCATCAACATCATTATCCACGAACTCCTCAAGGAACATCGCTTCGAGACCAAGCGACTCAAAGAACTCCTCGGGCACACTCGCATCGAAGTGTTGATGGGCATGCTCACCGGCATTGCCTTCAGCGCCCTGTCTTGTATCCTCTGGATCAACAAACAAAACGCAGGACTCTAGCTGGCTCTATGATAACCCTTAAAAAAATCACCGCCACACTCGACGACGAGCTCCGCCTCGCCGACTTTGAAGACACATCCCATAACGGACTCCAAGTCGCCAACTCGGGCAAGGTTACCCACGTCTGCTGCGGTGTCGATGCCTCGCTTGATTTCTTTAAGGCTGCACAGGATTTTGGAGCCGATCTCTGCGTCGTCCATCACGGCATAAGCTGGGGAGCGTCGCTGGCGAAGATCACGGAAACCAACTATGAGATCGTTTCGTTTCTGATTAAGAACGATATGGCGCTCTATGCGGCGCACCTACCACTCGATGCCCATCCCGTCCTTGGAAACAACGCCTGCATCGCTGCCGCTCTGGGGCTGACCGGCGTCACAGGTTTCTGCACCTATCACGGCAACAGCATCGGCAGAAAGGGCACGCTGCCCTCGCCGCTATCCTTCGACGAGCTTTGTGGCAGAGTCCGCACCCTGACCCCCGGCGGCGCCTTCCATGCGTTGCCGTTCGGCTCCAGCCTTGTCAGCACCATCGGCATCGTCAGTGGAGGAGCTTCCGAAGAAGTCAGCCAAGCGATTGACGCAGGTCTCGATTGCTACCTTACGGGCGAAATGAACCTTCAAGCATACCATGCTGCTAAACAAGGCAGAATCAACGTCATTGCCGCCGGCCATTACGCGACAGAACGTTTTGGCGTGAAGGCTCTTGGGGATTTTTTAAGTCGCAATTTTAAATTACCGTGCGATTTCATTAATTTTGATTTGCCTTGGTAGGCGATATGGTGTAGATTATTTAGGTGACTCGAGTGTTTGTTGTCGACTTGCTCACCTCGAACCGCTACGGAAGGCGTGTGGCTGTTCTTTTATTCGTTCTACCATGTATATACCAGACTACTTCATTATTATAGCCTCCTCAAGCGCCGTTCAGGCATTCAAGGAGATGATTCCACTCCTGATCCTTGCGCTCTATGGTCTTGTGTTGGAAATCGTGCTGAACCAATTTGATCGCACGTTCTCACAGTGCTGGTGGTTTTTCATCTCCACGATCATCCTCATTCTCAGCGACCTCATCTGGGCAAACTGGGCCGCGAGCACACCCATGGCAGACATCATTATTTACGCAGAAAGCGCCTCGCAACTCATCGCTTCCATTTCGGTCTTTCTTTTTGTGGCCTGCATTCTGTTCTTTTGGATGACGATTGCTGGCACACGACAGATTGTATTGGAAGCTGCTGGGAGCGGATGGGGATGGGCGCTTCTTCGGCTCTCTCCAATCGTTCCACTCCTTTGGCTCGCTGTAATTGTCGTGATCAAAGGCAATGCCTTGGTCGGGACTTCAGGCTTCCTCAACCTCATCAAAATGTAATGCTGAGGAAAACTCGATGCTAAAGTCTGCACGTCATCCAAACGCTAGAAGAAGTCGTCCTGCCACGAAGCGCAGTGCCACGAAAATGAACACCCACGACAGACTGCTCGCCTTCGCCTCAGAACAATTCGCAGAAAACGGCTTTCGCAACACGAGAACTCAAGACATCTGTAAAGTCGCAACCGCAAATGTCGCAGCCGTTAATTACCATTTTGGGGGCAAAGAGGGGCTTTACCGCGCCGTGTGGGACTATGCCATGGAAAACGCCATCGATGAATCGGCGGGCGTCGACCTCTCCACGGACATGGATCGCGAGTGGCTCTACCACTATCTGCGCGTCTGTGTGCTTTCTGTTTTCGACACAGGCCCGAGCAGCATTCTGCGAAGGCTCATCGCGAATGAAATTAACGATCCTTCCCCCATCTCCGAAGAAGTGCTTTCCGAACACCTCGCGCCTCGTATCCAAGACCTCGAAACACGCCTGCGCCGGATGATGGGGGCTCATGTGACGGACTTTCAAGTTGGCTGCTGCATCCTTGCGATACACAGCCAGTTCAGCGCCCTCACCATCAACAGAAGCGCACGTCGCAACCTTTTTCGTAACGACAAGCCGAGCGCAGAAGAGGCCGAACATTTTACCCGAGAAATTTGTGCGTTTGTGATGGGCGGCATACGCGCCATTCGTGGCGTACCGGTCGCGGCTCGCCGCATACGCGCATCCGAACCCATCAAAGAAGAGCCTAAAAATAGCTGAAATGATCCCCCCCAACAAGTCTGATGTAAACGATGTTACCGCACTAACTCAAGCGGCAAACGAGTGCCGCGTCGTCCTCGGTCACGATTGGCTTACCGGGATGCGGGGAGGCGAACGCGTGTTCGAATATTTCTGTCGCGCCTTTCCCTCCGCATCCATCTCAACCTTGATCTACAATCGTGCCGTCATTTCCGACACGATCACGTCGCACAAGGTCAACACGTCCTTTCTCAACCGAATTCCGGGTGTAAGCCGTCATTACCGAAATCTGCTACCCCTGATGCCGCTCGCCGCGCGCACGCTCAAAGTTGACGATGCCGACCTGCTGCTCACGACGAGCCACTGTGTGGCGAAGAGTTTTAGAAAACCAGCAGGAGCAAAACACCTCTGCGTTTGCTTTACGCCGATGCGATATGCATGGACTTTTTTTGACGAATATTTTGGAAGCTCACCGGTCAAAGCCGCCCTCGTCAAACCTCTGCTTTGGCTGCTTCGTCAATGGGACAAAAAGACGTCCGGCGACGTCGATTTGTACGTGGCGATTAGCCAACACACGGCGGCTCGCATCAAGCGCTTCTATGGCAGAGAATCCGAAGTCGTCTATCCGCCCGTGGATACCGTGCGCTGCACCCCTTCACCGGACGGGACATGCACCGCAGATTACGACCTGATCGTATCCGCACTCGTCCCTTATAAACGGATCGATCTCGCTGTCGACCTCTATTCCCAAAAAGGCTGGCCCTTAAAGGTCGTGGGCGTCGGCGGTATGCTCGAGAATCTGAAGCACCGAGCAGGGCCGACCGTCTCCATTCTCGGCGGGCTTCCCGACGAGGACGTGCTGAACCTCTACCGAAACTGTCGGATGTTGATTTTCCCAGGAGAAGAGGACTACGGGATCGTTCCGCTCGAAGCGCAGGCCTGCGGGCGTCCCGTTGTTGCCTACGCAAAAGGCGGTGCACTTGAAACGGTTGCCGATGGCGTTTCTGGTGTTTTCTTCAACGAACAGAGCTTGGAAAGCCTTGAAGAGGCTGTTATACGCTGCGCCAACACCACGTTCGCGCCCGAAGCCATACGCCGTAACGCCGAGCGTTTTGGACCCGAACAGTTCATCAACGGCATGGCGAGATGCGTTGCAAAGGTGCTCGGATGAAAATCCGCCTCGACGAACTCCTCGTGTTGAGAGGGCTTACCGACAGCAGAACGGTGGCACAGCGGCTTGTGATGGAAGGGAAAGTGCGCGTCAAAGACTATCCATCTCCCAAATCCGGCAATAAATACGATGCCGATATTGAAATAGAAGTTATCGGCAATGAGAGATTTGTGAGCCGGGGTGGCGAAAAGCTCGAAGGCGCATTCGAAGCATTTGGCATCAGCGTCGAAGGGCTTTTGTGTTTAGATGTCGGTGCTTCCACTGGCGGGTTCACGGACTGCCTTCTGCAACACGGGGCCGCGAAAGTCGCGTCGGTCGACGTCGGGCATGATCAATTCCACCCCAGACTGCGCGCCGATCCGCGCGTCACGGTGATTGAAAAATTTAATGCGCGCAACATGACGGCTGCTGATTTACCCTTCGTACCCGCTTTTGCTGTCTGCGATGTTTCCTTTATTTCTTTACGACTCATCCTTCCGCCCATGATGGCGGTTCTTGCCCCTGGCGGAGGCATCGTGACCCTGATCAAGCCGCAATTCGAAGCCGGACGCGAGCAGGTTGGCAAAGGCGGCGTGGTCCGCGACGAAGCGGTTCGGATGCAAGTTGTCGAATCCATTCGTGAGTTTGGCATCGAAATCGGGCTTGATTGGGTCGGCGTCTCAACTTCCCCCCTCACGGGCCCCAAAGGCAATGTTGAGTACACGGCCTACTGGAAAACCCCTTTGTAGGCGATTCAAAGCAAGATTAAAACGATTTTTACATTTTTTTTTACGTTTTTACTTTTTATTAGCTTTTAAGGTTGACCCCGAGACCAAAAGTGCCCTATATTAGTGAGGTAAGGGTCATTCTGCCCCAACGGCACAAAAATAACCCCAACTAAATAAAAACAAAACTAGGAGACTAGCATGAAATTCGGAAAAACAGCAAAAGCAGTTGCAATCGCGATTGCCGTAAGCATGTCGTCGCAAGTCATGGCAGCCAACACAAATCAGTGGTGGAGCTTTAACTTTGATGACGTTGCAAATACAATTAGCACATTGACGAATGCGGACACTTACGCAGGTGTCGGCGTATGGACGACCGAAGAAGGCGACTTGTCGTCGGTCACCAACAATCTACCCGCCGGACATTCAACATCGGCACTCAAACTCGACACACAAGGCAATAATCTGACTTGGGAGCCAAGTGTTGCTTCGACCTCATCGGTTGTGCTCGTCGATGCAGATATCTATCTCGTAGGATCTGACACCGCACCAGCGGGCTTCGATACTGATGAACTCAACCCTGTGCAAACGGCTGTCTACCTCAAGAACATCCTCGACGACGAAAACGAGCCAACCAACTCAGTTCTTTGTGCGTATATCGGCGATTCGGGAACAAACAAGTGGATTGAGCTAGGAGGTTCGATGGTCGACACCAACTGGTACAACCTCCGCATTGAGGTTAACTATAACGTTGCCATCCCTGCTGTAAAGTTCATTGTTGATGGAATCGTCAAAGAAGACAGTTCTTTCGAAAGTAACTTTACCATAGCGAACTATGGCGACTTCACTACAACAGAACTCAAGAAGGTTAACTCTGTCTCCTTCCGTGGAACAGGCGCAGTCGACAATTTTGTTGGTAGTCAAGTGGTCCCCAGCGTTGCTGCAA
>CAZUAY010000202.1:0-7034 GCA_964618405.1 uncultured Lentisphaerales bacterium | reverse complement strand
GGCGGGGTGTCAACGACCGATACGGCATCGCGCGCCGTCTTCATGACAGCTTCGGCATCTTCACGATTCTTAGCATGGATACGCATCACGGGCTCGCCCTTTGCAACACGTTCACCAACCTTTACCAATCGGTCAACGCCAACCGAGTGGTCGATCAGATCCGAGCTTTGACGTCTGCCGCCACCGAGTAACAGCACCACGCGTCCGATTGCATCAGCATCAACGCAGCCTGCATAGCCGTCCTCTTCGGCAACCACATCTAGACAGACTTCGGCAGACTTCATCAATCCGGGATTCTCGACGAGCTTGCTATTGCCACCGTGCGCATGAATCATCTTCGCGAAAACTTCAAGTCCCGCACCCGAATCTAGCTTCCGGCGAATGACAACCTCACCTGCTTTCACATCGGGACAGAGGCCGCTAAGCACAAGCATTTCGGCACCCAAGGCGACGGTGAGCGCTGTGACATCAGCGGGGCCAGTGCCCTTGAGCACCTCGATCGATTCGGCGATCTCAAGCGCATTGCCGGCCGTACGACCCAGGGGCTGGTTCATGTCCGTAATCAGCGCCGAAACTTGACGTCCCATGTTGCGACCAATCGCGACGAGCGTTTCCGCGAGCTTCCGAGAGTCTTCCAGCTTCTTCATGAAAGCACCACGACCGCATTTAACATCGAGCACAAGGCCGTTGGCGCCTTCGGCGAGCTTCTTCGACATGATACTCGCCGAGATGAGCGGGATGGACGGCACCGTGCCCGTAACATCGCGCAGGGCATAAAGCTTCTTGTCGGCAGGAGCAAGGCGACTCGTCTGCCCGATGATCGAGCACCCGACCGTCTCAAGAACTTTTCGAAAAGCCGCGTTAGAAAGTTGCGTATTGTAATCGGGAATCGCTTCTAGCTTATCGAGCGTTCCGCCCGTGACCCCGAGACCGCGGCCCGAGATCATCGGCACAACCGCACCCGCTGCGGCTACGAGGGGGGCGAGCGGGATGGAGATTTTATCACCGATGCCGCCAGTGGAATGTTTATCCACTGTTGGGCGGGAGAGATCGCTGAAGTCGAGGAGGTCACCCGAGCGCATCATGGCATCGGTCAGGACGGTCGTTTCCTCGAACGTCATGCCCTGAAAATAAACGGCCATGGCGAAGGCCGCCATCTGGTAATCGGGGAGGCTGCCATCGGCATACGCGGCAATAAATTCTCGCAAGTCTTTTTCGGCTATCTGACCACCCTCTCGTTTTTGTTCAATAATCCACTGCGGTATCATCGTCAATTCCTTTCGTTTCGTTTTCTTGCTACTCGCTACCTCTCCCCTGTGGTTGGCCTCGTTGGGGCCGGAAGTGTCCGCGATCACCGATCGCGGCTACAGTCTCGCAACTCGCTACTCACTACTCGCTACTCGCTACTTCTCTGGCGAGCTTCTTAATGGCGGCGAGATCCACCTTTCCAGTGCCGAGCACGGGAATGGATTCGACGCGATAGTATTCACGCGGGCTGGGCTTCCAGAGATTGGGGAGATCCGATTTATCAAGCGCCTGCGAGAGACCGAGTGGGTCGCCACATTCTGGCGTATAGAGCACGACCAGCTTTTCGCCCTTACGGTCGTCCGGCACACCGCAAACGGCCAATACGGCACCGGTGAGACCCGTGATCGACAAGAGCGCATCTTCGACTGCGACGTGTGGAACCATCTCGCCAGCGAGCTTGCTGAAGCGCGAAAGGCGGTCGGTCAACCCTACAAAGCCGTCTTCGTCGATCAGCGCGACATCCCCCGTGCAATACCAACCGTCCTTGACGACAGCCTCCGTGAGATCGGGCCTACCGAGATACCCCAACATTAAATTAGGCCCCTTGAGGTAGAGCACGCCCGGTTCCCCAGGGCCAAGCTCACGCCCCGTTTCTGGATCAAGAATCTTCATGGCGATGCCGGGAACCGGAAGTCCCACGCGCCCATCGCGCCAGCCGCGTTGCGTAATGCCGCCTCCCGTGCCATGCGGGACGCTGACGGCGATGCCGGGGGAAAGCTCTGTGGCGCCGTAAGCCTCGTAGGGTCGAAGACCGAATTTCTCTATATAGGCCTTCGCGAGAGATTCTTTGAGCTTCTCCGCGCCGGCAAGAACAAAACGCAACGATTTGAAATCTTCTTTCGTTGCCTTGCGGAGATAGAGGGACAGGAAGGTCGGCGTTCCGAAGATCATCGAACAGCGGTCTTCTCTAACCAAATCGATCACGGCCGCGGCATCGAGCGGGTTGGGATGATACGAGACCTTCATGTGCCCGAGTACGGGATACCACACGGTTCCCATAATGCCGAAGGAATGGAAGAGCGGAAGCGTTCCGCAGATTCGGTCTTCGGGGGAAGTTGCGAGTAGCATCTGCAGGCTTTCAATCATCGAGAGGATATTGTGATGGCTGAGCATGACGCCCTTCGGCTCGCCCGTGGAGCCCGACGAGAACAGCAAGAGGGCTGGCGTGTCGGCCGTGGTCGGCTTTGTTGGCGTCATCAAATTAAACGGAGCGAACTTGGCGAGAAGCAGACACTGGATCTTCGTTTTGAGCGTGAGGTTCTTGAGAACATCTTCGATATAGACGAGCTTCTCTTCCGCGATTCCCAGAGTCGGGAAACGCTCCATGAACGCGCGGCTCGTGAGAATCGTTCCAAGATTGCATTGCTCCACGGAGGAAGCAAAGACTTTCTGGGAAGTCGTGAAGTTGAGATTCACCGCGGCGCGGCCGAGTAGTGCCACGGAGAGATTGCTGATCAACCCTCCACAGCTTGCTGGCAGCAGAATGCCGATATGGTCGGCCTCCTGAATACGCGGACCGATTGCACGCGCCAGCGCCACGGCGGCAATCAACGCCTTCCCGCTTGTGAGCTTCATCCCAGTCGTGTCATGCGCCAACGCGTCGCCCCAGCTATGCCGCGCTCGTGCGCAGTAGACACGCCCCAAAGAGGTGTGTTCTTCCTTGCGAGCGTTGAAGTAATCGCACGACAGCTCCATGACCGCCTGACGCACGTGAAACGCGTCCGTGGACGACGGCAACCTGCGACCGAACATCACGGTAACCTTGTAGCGTCGCAAGCCCATGCGGAACCAGCGCCGCACCAGTTGCCCTTGATAGTAGTGGTAAATCGTACCCCAAGATCCGCCCACATAGATCGGAATAATCGGGTAGTCGGTTCCGCTGATCACACGTTCATAGCCTCGCTTGAATTCGCGGATCGTGCCAGTGCGCGTGATGCCGCCTTCCGCGAACACGCAGACGAGGAATCCCTCGTCCAGCGCCTTTCGCGCTTCACGCAGTGCCTTCGCAACCTGCCGTGGCGTAGAATTCCCACTGATGGGGATCACACCGTAAAGATCAAAAATTTTGCGGAGCAGTTTCCACTTACTATAAATCTCCTGCGACATGAAGAAGCGGATGCGCCTGCGTGAGGTTGCGCAAAGCAGTATCGAATCCATGTAAGAAGCGTGATTGGCGATCAGCAGTGCAGGCCCCTCGACGGGAACGTGCTCAACACCGATCGTGCGAACGCGATAGAAAAGCTTGACAATGCAGGTCACGAAGAAGCGGAAAGCAAAATCCTTCAACGTGAAAAAACTACCCAGTGCAAGAATCATCGCGGGGAATGAAAACAGCAGGAAGCTCGCACGGGCACTAATGCCGGTATAGTAGAAAACCAGAAGCATCACGCCGGAGAAAAGAATGCCACTCCAACTCAGGAAACTGTTTAGCGCAAGCCCTTCGCCTCGCCGATCGGCCGGAAGTCGGATCTGCAGAAATGTATCGAGAGGCACAACGAACAACCCCGCGCCCATGCCGGCGAGGAAGATAATGAAGGAGACGGGGACGAGGTGCCGCCCTGCGGGAATCAAGCCAAGCGCACACGTCGAAATCGCCAACAAAAGCGCCCCTCCTGGCATGGTTCCAAATTCGATGTTGCGTTTTGAGAATCGGCCGGAGACCCAAGCGCCTGCGGCAATACCGATGGCTGCAAAGAAGAAAAGGAAGCTACTCCCCTTCTCATCGAGCGACATGTGCTCAATACCGTAGCGCACAAGATTGATCTGCAGAAAAGCCGCCACCATTGAAAAAAGGCAAGTGGCGGTCAAGGCTGCAACGAGATCTCGGTCTTTCCGAGCCCAAGTCCAGGTTTGCCACATCTTGCGCGGGAACAACAAATCCGGATGGAGGCCCGGTTTCATCGAACGAAGCGGCATCACACGATGCGAGGCCAAGATCCCAGCGATGGCGATGCTCACGCAAACAAGTTGCGCGAGGAAATACGCAAGATTGTTGTTGGCCCCGCCATGCGATGCAACCCACCACGTTGTGCCCTTGGCCAACGCCGGCGCTGTCGCGGATCCCGCAATAATGGCGAGAAAGGAAAAGGCCACGAGCAGGCTATTCGCCCGGGAGAGGTCATCGCGCTTAACGATTTCTGGAACAATGCTGTACTTGGCTGGACTGAAAAGCGCGCTCTGAACCGACATCATGAAGAGCAGCACATAAAGCATACCACTAGAGCCAGTCCCGAAGGCAACAAGGGCGAGAAGCATGATGGCGAGTTCGGCATACTTTAAGATGACGGTGACGGTTTTCTTGCTGAAGCGGTCGGCCAGAAATCCGGCGTAGGACGTAAAGATCAGGTAAGGTAACGCGAAAACAATCGTGGCGATAGCCAGCGGAACAGCATTCGTTCGGGGAACCATCCCGATGATGAACATCTGGATGAGCGTCTTAAAGATGTTATCATTTAGAGCCCCGAAGAACTGCGTGGCATTGAGCCAAGAGAACGCTTTCTTTTTACGCTGACGGAAGGTGTCGAGTGTCCAAGCCATGTTCCATTTCCCATTTTAATTATCGCATCAACGCGACAAACCTGACTTGACCGAAACGCCGGGAATTTTACCGAGCCTTCCCGTCAAGCACCCCACTTCATCGGTCGTGGCATCGACCACCAACGTGATCACCGAACAGCCACGCTCCTTGTAGGGTATGCCGACTCGTGCCACAACGACATGGCCCATTTCAGAAATAGCCGCATTGACCTCAGGTGCACTCCGTTCTCGGTCATGGATGATAATGCCGATGAAGCCAACCCGTTTTTTGGGATCACACTCCATCTGCACCTCCGTCATGATCTGGAGTCGTGGGCTTTTCCAGCCGCCCCATGAAAAGCACAACGCCCGTGGATCGCTCACGTATCAAAAACAAGAACGGCTTATCGGCGACAAATTCCACCTCTGGAGGGCGCGGCATCATCGAAGATCTCATCATCATCACGGCTGTGGCGGCGGCAGCCTCGGTTCCGTCTTCATCCACATCGACTCGTACCTTGTGAAGCACCTGACTGATCTGCAGTTGGTAGTCCGACGTGATACCCGGGAATTCAGCCTTATCTGAAAATGCCAGTCCCATACCCATGTCCACAAGTGCTTGACTCAACTCCATCGAACTTTCGATAGTAAATTTCGGGATGGAAACACCAACTTGCTTTTCCTGCGCGACCGCATCCGTCTTCTTGAGAAAACCAGTCCCGAATGCCTTCACCAAGGCATCCATGCCAAACGTCTCACTCGGCAGAAATACGAGCATTTCCGCGGTTTCGCCTTGATACGGCAAATAAAGTGCATCATATCCTTCGCACGCCGCATGACGATAGGCTCCGGTTCGCGACATGAACTTAGCCGACACATCTCCGTCTGGAGCATGGAAAACGCGATCAGCCGTCTCGTCTTTGGGGAACGGAGTTAACCATTTCGCCTTAAAGTAGAGCGTGTTGATAAGAATCAAGTCCGTGTCGTCAGCCAATGGTGGCGGGATGATTCCGTCGATCTTCCCCTTCGTCTGATCCTTAACAAACTGATTGATGCGGATGCGACCCATCTCATTCATCGGAACGGGAATCACATCACAATCAAAGCCCTTATGGGCCGTGTCGATGAACGACTGTTGAAGCGTTAATCCGGTCTTCGGCCAGATCGAATTCCCATAGTCGAGCGTGAGGCCATCGTCGGCACCCGCGGCAAGGAGCGCCCGATTGATCCTACGGAAAACGGAAGCGACTTCCTCCCCCCGATCTTCAAGACAGAGCGCACTGGCCATGCCCCGTGCAGTGGAATTCGTCGCTCCAGTATACGTGAGGCTCAGAATGGAGGCCATGCTGTAAGGCGAAATCGCGGCATTTCCCTTCCCTTCGGCGGGAATCGACTGTCGATACAGATCGCCAGCAAAATTGCCTTGGTTCCACTTCGCTTCACCGGGGATGAACACGTATGCAGCACCAGCACCTGCCGCAACGACAGTAGCCGTCATGCAACCCGAGCCGATGAGACACAAAGCGGCAACGGGCACCATCCACATGACGGAGTGTATTGCGGATAAAATTTTAGTTTCCATTCTTCTCCTTTGGGTAATACAAAATGCTGATATCGCACGTTGCCGGAAAGCCTGTAGACGCTTGGGGTGGAATTCAGGTTGCGGCCGATATAACACAATCGGCCAGCATCATGAGTTGCGTTTGTGTATAGGAGAGATTATGAAGAGATTGCGCCCTTTTGTCAATCGCTGGCAACTCGCTGTAAATTGTAATCTGGACTTTTGTTTTGTTCAAGATTATGGTGAACCGATGCACCCCCGAGCTTTTTGTTGCCATTGTACCAGTCAAACAAAAAACTGTAGCCGTGATCGGTGAGGGCGCATCCCCGTTCCGTTGACTCGCATAGGCGATGGGTTTGCAAGCCGAAGACATACGCCGCCGACAGACATGCGAAAAGCGGTGCCGCCCTTCGGTTGTCACCGCACGCCAAGATGGCCGATTTTGGAGTGCGGCGGCAAGCGGTATTCCGCGCGACGCCGCGTCTACTGGAAAAACCAACGTGGCGCGGACATTCCTGTCCGTGAATGAAACGGGTTGGAAAACCCGTTCTCTGTTCGTGTCACGGCTTGTCGAGACGGCTGCGCGAAAGCACAGGAGCGGGGGTTTTCCAACCCCCGTCGTGTCGGGGACAGGAATGTCCCCGCTCCT
>CAZUAY010000201.1:0-7042 GCA_964618405.1 uncultured Lentisphaerales bacterium | reverse complement strand
GCTCCCGCTAAAAAAGCTCCCGCTAAAGCGTAAGCCGATCTGAGCATAAGAACAATACAGGCCGCATGTCTTTCGAGACATGCGGCCGTTTTTTTTGCGCTTGCTGGCTGGGGACAGCCAGCAAGGAGAGGGTAAAACGGGCGAAACCGCTGGCGAAGCTGGCTTGGAGGCTGGAGACAGCCAGCAAGAAGAGGGTAAAAAAGCCAAAAGCCCTTGCGAAGCTTTTACCCTCTCCCAGCGAGCAGTCTCTTGCTTGCTGGCTGCAGGCTCTTGCTTGCTGGCTCTTCACTCCGCACTCAATCGAGTACGCAAAAACAGGTAAAGCAAAAAGGTAACGAAATACCAGAGCGCAACCGCGCCAATGCCCCATGGCGCAATATCGAAGCTCGCAAACGGAAGACTAGAAAACATCTTTGCCGTCATCACAAGCATTTGCGTCAACACCACGTTCGCACTATTGAAGACCGCGGCCATCCAAGGCGAAATCAATCCAAAGATAATACTGAACGCCGCCGTCACCACAATGACAGAAGCCAGCGGGATCACAGCCAGATTGCAAAGAATTGAAATCGGCGTGATACGCCCAAAGAACATCGCGGTTACCGGTGTGGAGGCAATCCAGGCGGCCAGCGAAACGGCCATGTTGATCCCACCGGCGCGAAAGAGCCACCTACGCCAAGATGTCCGCGAAGTCGACGCTGCTTGTGGCAATCCACTCTCCTCAAGAAGATCTGTAACGCTCGCAATATCGTTGCGGTGAATCCAAGTAGATAGTCGTAATTCAGTCCTCAGCACAATACAATTGAAGAGAGGAACAAGAAAAATAATCCCAGCCGCGCAGAGGAAGGAGAAGATGAATCCAAGGTCCTGAATTTGCTCCGGTTTGAAAGCCAACACAAGAATCGCTGCAGCAGAAAGCGATGACACGGGATCGGCCTTTCGCCCCAATAGTGGACCGCTAAAGAGAAAAAGTGACATGATGCAGGCTCGGATTGCACTCGGCTTCGCCCCTGCGGCAATGGTATAGGCGATAATCAACGGGCCGAACAACAAAACCCGATAACGTCCCTGAATCGGGAGAGCGGATAAGACGAACATGAGAATCATAGCCACGATTGCCACATGAAGTCCTGATATCGCAAAAATATGAACCGTTCCCGAAAGCTTGAAGCATTCCATCACATCCCGCGGGATGTCGGAACGGAAGCCGAGCGTCATCGCCTTGACGATGGAGGCACTAAGCCGATGACGTTGCATGCCTGCCGAAAGCGACTCAGCGGCCTCGCCACGGATTTTCCAGAATGCGCGAACGAACGATGAGGCATCATAACCCATATAGCGTCGACTCGTCACGCTTCGCTTGCGAACCTGCAGCGTTGTCAACGGCATAAACCCACGGGTTTCAATATCCCGAATTCTCCCGCGGAGCTGCCACCCCTCTCCTGCCCGCGGAATCCGAAACGGCGGACACTTGGAGTCGAGCGTTTCAGGGCCGTACCAATCCACTCGAACGCGGGAACCCCGAACCGCAATACCGCCAGCTTCCGCTGGAACTTCGCGAACATCGAATTCAAAACGAACTCTTGCACCACCATGTTCTAGCACCGTTACCGAGGGCTCAGTGACCACTCTGCCACGCAGGACGGCATCTTCACGACTGTCGATGGTCTCGCGGAAAAACTCGACAGAATCCGTCCGCACAACTGCCGCCAGCCGTGCAGAACAACACGCCGCAGAGCCAACAACACACGACAACATCAGGGACGCCGGCATGAGCCACGAATGTCGCCGCTTCGCGAGGACGAACAAGAGCCCCCAGACTACAAAAGAAGAAAGGAACGTCAAAACACCCAGCCTCAAATCAATCTCAAATCGAGTCCCGATCCAGCTCCCCGCGACGAAAGCCAAACCCAAGATCAACAGTGGATGTCGCAACGGCTGCGGTAGCCCTTCAAATTCGAGGTCTTGAGTTTTCATCAATCAAACTCCTGATAATACAAAAAGTACCACCGCACCGACCCAATAATTTGCCTTGTATTTCATTTGTCCGTCATGTTTAAGCCAATTTGCCCGCCAGGTTTAAACCAAACCGTTTACTCACTGGTGATTCTATCACATTGCTCCCCGTGTGAACATCAGAGACACAACATTTTTTTCATCGACTTCATATTAGTACAGTGGTAGCATACGTGTGTTTCAATCTTTAATTTCTAAAAGTCGCAGGTGTTGCCGCAAACACAAAACCCCACACTAAACTCCGGACAGTCTTCATGGGTTCGGACACGATGTCATGCACGTTCTTGACTGCACTAGTACATGCCCCCGATTTCGACGTTGTCGCGGTTGTTACGCAACCTGACCGTGAACGTGGGAGGCACATGCGTATTGTGCCCGGTCCCGTCAAAGAGCTTGCGCTGATGTATTGCAAGCCCGTGCTATCGCCCGAAAAAGTCAACACGAAGGATTTTTTGGAGACGCTACGCGACCTGACGCCCGATCTGATTGTCGTGATGGCCTACGGACAATTCCTCGGCAAGACCTTACTGGCGATGCCTCGGCTCGGATGCGTCAACATGCATGTCTCCATCCTGCCCAAGTTGCGTGGTGCGGCACCGGTCCAATACGCCATTATGAATGGCGAACCGGAAACGGGCGTCACGGCGATGATGATGGATATCGGTATGGATACGGGAGACATTATCGGCACCATCAAGACTCCGATTGAAAAAGACGACCACACAGGATCGCTCTCTTTAAAACTGTGTATGTCGGGCTCCGATTTAATGTTAGAGGCGCTCCGGAAACTGGCTGCTGGGAAAGTTGAACGAATCCCACAAAACCCCGTTGCAGCCACCTATGCTCCCAAAATCTCGAAAGAGCAGTCCCTCATCGAATGGTCAGAACCCGCCACCATTATTGAACGTAAAATTCGCGCCTTCAACCCGAAACCTGGATCCCATACATTTCTGCCAGCGAAGGATCCCAACGCATGTGACATCTCGCCCGGCGCTTATCTCAAAATTCTGAAGGCTGAGGTCGTGCCACCGCCTGACTCCGCCCCTGAACTGTACCCGCCAGGAACCCTGTTGATGATGAAACGAGGCCCGCTTATCGCAACCGGCGACGGTATGGCATTGCGCCTGCTCGAAGTCCACCCCGAAGGCAAACCCCGCCCCATGTCGGGATTAGACTTCGCCAATGGCTACGCGAAAAAGCTCGCGATCGGTGATCGATTCTTCCCCGGCTTAAAGGCAGTGAAATAGCGGGAGTGGGCCGAAGCCGTCTCGTCGAGCCAAGGGCAAAGGAAACGACTCCCTGCTCAGTCGGAATCGTGTACTCCTCGCGGTTGTCGAGAGACCGGACTTTTGATGAAAAGCCACCGTCTTCAATCTCCGATACACTTCTTGCTCCTACGATCCCTGCACGTTGCCAAAGAACTTGCGAATGAAAAAACTGGAGGAAAAAATCGCAAGCACAATTGCAACCATCACCCCATCTTGCGAAGCAAGAATAAATCCAGCCTGCAAGTAAATAATCGCGCCGATCGCCGCTCCAACTGCCTTACGGCGTTTGTCGGAATCATGCTGACGACCCAGTGGAAGCACAGAAAAAACCCAGATTCCATACGCACACAGCGAACAGACCGAAATGATCATCCACGACTCGCGCGGATATAACCCTAGCGCCGTCATCGGAAGGAACACGGCAAGTCCCGGCACGAATCGAAACCAAGACATCGGCTCGGCAGCGATGTGCTCTCTTGATGCCAGCCAGCTCACCGCGCCGATATAGGCCGTCCACCCTGCTACCGCCAAGAGCACCGCTCGCGAGAACAAGGTGTCGGGAGCAACGTCCTGCATCTGCATCGCTGCAGCACCAGCAAAAAGACTAAGCCCGCGACAGAGCCCCATCGCACACAGACCAAACACCGGCCACATGCTCTTCAATCGGTTGTACAGCAGGATGACCGCAACGAGCAGAGCCACCGCATACCACCAAGCAAGCGGCATGTGGCAGAGTGCAGACCCTACCACAGCGAGA
Organism: uncultured Lentisphaerales bacterium; assembly: GCA_964618405.1. Taxonomy (GTDB): domain Bacteria; phylum Verrucomicrobiota; class Kiritimatiellia; order RFP12; family UBA3636; genus JBBQIY01. The sequence continues at coordinate 3,001 of CAZUAY010000201.1, read as the reverse complement.
ATGAGACACGTTGCTCGCGCAATTTGAGCTTCGGCGAGCGAAATGCCTCCCGAAGGGATGGGGCGCTTCGGCGCATGCGTCTTGTCCTCCTCTGCCCCGACGATATCATTGTCTGCCAAGCCAAACATGTAAAGCAATAGGGCAGCCGAACCTGCAGCAATGAGCTGTAAAGGTACAGTTGAACCGTCGCCAGAAACTTGCGCCAGCGACAATGCAATGGCTGCTCCAGCGATAGCATCGCCTGGTGCCGTCGGTAGATTGGGCAGGCGGAAAAAAACCAACCAAGACGCTATTTTATTTTTTCTCATGGTTGCCTCAGTTCTATTGGGAGGGGTTGAAGATTAAGGCGGGGCTTCCATTTCGGCGATTGCGAATAGAAAGCATTCGGATTGTCGAAAGCAATTTTTTGCAAGGTCGCAGCGGAATGACCGTCTGCCTTCATTTGGTCCATGACCTTGATCAGGCTGACAGGATCTGAAATGCCCCAGTCTGCAGAGCCGCTGACGATGATGCGCTCGGCTCCATACTTTTTGATGATCGCGCTGGCGCGTTGCGGATCAAGCTTGGAAATAGGGTATACGGTCAGTCCGCACCAGCAGTCCGTTTGCGAAAGGGCTGTGGCAATGGTATCTTCAGTATTGTGGTCGAGATAAATTTTGCGCTGATCCGGCTTCACTTCATCCAACCCTCGAAAGACCCATTCAAGGCACTCGGGCTTACGCTGATGCGAGATGTGAATGATGACAGGCAAATCACGCTCCTTGGCCATACGGAGCTGTCGTATAAAGCAGTAATACTCCGCTTCGTTCAAACTATTGAAACCAATCTCACCCATGGCCACGCAACGCGGATGATCGAGGTAATCGTCGATACCGGCAAGAACTTCATCGACTAACGGTCTGTTTTCAGCCTCTTTGGGATTGTAGGCAATCGCGGTAAAATGGTCGATACCGAAGCGTTCCGAGCGCGTCGGCTCAAACGTCAGAATGTTCTCAAAATAATCGAAGAAAGTGCCAGCGTAGCGACGGTGACTCCCCAGCCAAAACGACGGCTCCACGCACGCACGGATTCCCGCCGCATACATCGCCTGATAGTCGTCTGTGGTTCGTGAATACATGTGGATGTGCGGCTCGATGATGACGTTCATGGTTTTGTCTCCTCCGGTAAATAAATTAGCGTAACTCAATTGAATGTGGCGGCACGCTCTTCCTCTGAGGCTATTTTCCGGATGGAAAAGGAGCCGACTGGTTTACAGGCGCCCGTCGCAAGGGAATCCAAAGTGTTATCCGTAATATGGAAGGCATAAGAATCGTAGAACGCCAGCTCGTAGCCGCTCGAATGCCGATAGACAAATCGTTTCTGATTGCCGACGGGTTTTTCTCCGCTGAAAATGAGCGTGTTATCCGTAATCTGAACCACATCCTTGACGCCGCACGCATCGACAAATGCGCTAATGAATTCGGCATTCGGGGTATTGGCCGTGTCGAAGAGCCGATCGGCCGTTTTGTTTGAAAGATAAATGAGATCGACAAGGCCGTCCTGTTTAGCTGTGATCTCAATCTCGACACCTTTTCTCACGACCTGAATCTTGTTCTCTTCTTCAACGAAAAGCATCGTGTCCTGTCCCACTTCTCGGAGTCGTTTCTCCAAAGTAATCGCCGCATCTTGAATGGCCATGCCCAAGTAAAGCCCCTTAAACACTACGGTCGTTGCCTTCATCGCCTCCGTGCGGTTAGCGGCAGCTTCATCATCCCAATTCAAGTAGGCCAATCGTTGTTTGGCAAAATCAACACCAACGGCGGCCGCCTTTTCGTATACTTCCCGAGCCTTAACTTCATCCTTCCCAACACCCTTCCCAGTCTCAAGGCAAAACCCAAACTCTAACAAGGCTTGAGGGTTGCCTGATTCAGAGGCCTTTTGATACAAGCTGGCCGCTGCCGCTAAATCAACGGAGACACCGAGGCCTTTTTCGTAACATCGTGCGAGTCTAAGCTGAGCAGGCGTATACCCCTGCTCTGCAGCTTTCCCATACCACGCGGCTGCAAGGGGTGTGTTACGAACAACCCCTTTTCCTATTTCAAAGCACGTTCCAAGCGCAAGCTGTCCGCGGGGATCTCCTTGCGATGCCGCTTTACCATACCACTCGACGGCTAAGCTTGGATTCACAGGAACGCCCAAGCCGAACTCATAACACGTTCCCAAACTGTACTGCGCCTCAGCACGACCGAGCTTTGCGGATTTCTCATACCAGGCTGCCGCCTTCTCAAGATCCTTCTGAACACCAGTCCCAAATTCGTATGAGGAACCGAGATTGAACTGGGCCTTAGCACTTCCTTTTTCAGCCGCTTTCTGAAACCATGTGGCGGCCAATGTCTCATTGCGCGTCACACCATACCCTTGAGAGTAATACACCCCCAATAGATTGCAAGCACCCGCATGTCCCATTTTTGCAGCAGAATAAGCCCAAACAAAAGCCTTATCCGGACGTTCCTTAAGTCCAGTGCCCTCGCTGTACATCAACGACATCATGTACTGCGCTTCAGCGTTGCCCTCAGCCGCTGCCTTATAATAGAGCCTCGCGGCCTTCTCGTAGTCCTGCGACGCGCCCACGCCTTCGTAGAACGCCTTTGCCAAGGCGACACGATCCTTGGCGCTTCCCTTCGCGAGGAGCTTCTCGTACGAATCAGCATCTGAGGCAGTTGCCACAGAAACGCAAACGACCCAAACCAAATTAAATATAAAAGTCTTCATAATCATCCGATGATTGTTTTACTGTTTCAGACTTGAATAACGAGCTGGAAAACTAGTGTCGATTCGCTCGTTAAAACGCAAACCACTTCATGTGTGTCATTGTACCAACTCTACCCCACCTATTTCAACCGCCAAATGACCGATTACAGTCGCTAGTCGCTAGTGGCTAGTCGCTAGTCGCTAGTGGCGAAGGTTTTGTAACCGTTCACGGGGTATAAGCGACTCCGATTTATTTGAAGCATAGCACTGT
>CAZUAY010000200.1:0-7140 GCA_964618405.1 uncultured Lentisphaerales bacterium | reverse complement strand
GTAACTCACAACTTCTTGGTTCGACAAAGTTAGCGACAAAGCTAACGACAAAGTTATTTCGCAACTCACCACTCGCAACTCGCAACTCGCGACTGTACTCGGGCAGTCAACGGGGGCACCCCCGTCGACTGACCGATTACCCGCGGTCTTCATAATGCTCTTGCATCACTTTACTCCGCTATGCTATAGTAAGGCCGTCTTCAGTTAGGTGTGGAATTATTTTATTTAAGGCCTATTTATTCATGTTCAGAGTAGCGTTTATTTCACTTATCGTTCTGTTTGCTTCCTTCTCATCCGGTGCTGATATCACGGTGTCGGGCACGTCGGGGCTTGCAGGCAAACAAACCATCAGTTTAGCTGCGTTACGTCAAGACAATTCACCGCTTTCTCGTGAGTTTTTGTCCGTCTTAAAAAGCGACCTGACGCGTTCAGGCTACTTCATACCCGTCGAAGCACAAAGTGCATCAGTCGTCCTTGATGGCACAGTCCAGTCCGGTGGAGCTGGCGTGGCAGCACAAGTCACCTGCAAATCGATAGCGGGAATGCGTCAGGTCAATTGGTCGATAAGTACCTCGCACGCTCAAGTTCGCGATGCTGCACATGCGCTTAGTGATTTTCTCGTGACCAAAATTGCCGAGAAAACAGCAATGGCCTCATCGAAAATCATTCTTGTCGGTCGCCGAGGTCGCGCTTCTGAGGTTTATGTATGCGATGCAGACGGTGCCAGACTCCAGCAGGTTACCAGTGATAATAAGCTGTGCATGTCCCCAACATGGCTCCCTGGCCAAAATTCTTTTCTCTACACGTCGTGGATTTCAGGGACACCTGCCGTTTACAAGGTCGATCTTAACACCAAACGGCGAGAAGTGCTTGCGAACTATACGGGCATGAACCAAGGTGCTGTAGCCTCCCCCGATGGGAGCATTATGGCTCTCATTCTTTCACAGTCGGGCGGAGTGGATCTTTACGTACAGAATATGGCCACGCGAAAGCTGACGCGCATCACGACGAGCAAATCCATCAATGAGTCAAGTCCCTCGTGGTCTCCTGATGGAAACAGTCTCGTTTATGTGAGCGACGAAGGCCGGGTTCCTCGCATTTATACGATGGACGTTCATTCAAAACAAGGCCGCCGCGCCATCTATTCTCCAGAAATCCGCGAAGGTTATGCACCCGAGTGGGGACCCGAAAACCAGATCGCCTTCTGTGGCCGGTCGGGTGGACGCTACAAAATTTACACCATCGACGCCAAGTCCGACCCTCGTACAACGAATCCCAAGCTCGTCAGTCCTAACGATGGCGCTGACTACGAAGACCCGTCATGGGCACCCGACGGACGCCATCTTGTCTGCACGCGCACCGTTAACTTCAAGCGTTCGCTCGTCGTGCTCGACACGCTTGGCGATCCGATGCAACACCTTTTCAGCGTATCAGGTGACTGGTATCTACCTTATTGGTCGAGAACTAACAATCCAATCCGCTGATATACTCAACCCCGGAAATCCCGGAAAACGCAAGCAAAACAAAAGAGAAACAAGAAAAATGCTCTCAAACAAATCAATCATCAAACTAAGCGTCGCGCTCTTGTTCGTTGCAGCAACGATGACAGGATGCCGATCCACCAAGCCTACCGAAGGCACTCTTTACGGAGACGGTAGCGACACCATCGGTGACGGCACAATACTGGACTCCACGTGGGCTGAAGGCGACCTTCCCATGGACGGAACGCGTTTCGAGACACTCTCTCGTGTTACCGACGCAGGTGAATTCCTCCCCGTCTATTTTGACTACGATGCCTACTCCATTCCTGGCGGCGAAGCGTCAAAGATCGCCACGGTTGCCGAATTTCTCCGCATCAACCCAGCAATCGTTTTGGTGATCGAAGGACATTGCGACGAGCGCGGCACCAATGAATACAACATGTCACTGGGCGAATATCGCGGACAATCCGTTCGCGATCAGCTTATCGGTATGGGCGTTTCCGCTGCTCGCATTCAGACCTCCAGCTTCGGCGAAGAGCATCCGGCCAATCCAGGACACGATGAAAGCGCTTGGTCCAGAAATCGTCGCGCCGAATTCTCGTTCTACCGTCGCTAAGTTCAGCGGCTCTCCTTTCACTTCATAAAAGATGGCGGCGCTTCGGCCTAAAACCGAAGTGTCGCTCTTTTGCATTCGAAAAGCATGCCTACAGCACTCCACATTATTTTTCCTGAGATTCCCGATGGCGCGATTCTCGCCGCTGTCTCAGGAGGTGCCGATTCCATGGCGATGCTGAACCTGCTCCACCGCTCGTGTGACCCCACGCGCCACCCGTTGCTTGTCGCCCACTTCCATCATGGCATCCGCGGAGCCGAAGCTGACGCAGATGCTGAAGCCGTGCGCGCGATGGCAGAAACCCTCGGCCTGCGCTTCATTGTCGACAAAGCTGACATTCCTCAAGTGGCCAAGCGGACTGGCGAATCCGAAGAAATGGCAGCGCGCAGACTCCGCCACGTCTTTTTTCAAAAAACAGCCCGTGCTGAAGCGTGTGTTGCCATCGCAACAGGGCACACGGCCGACGATCAGATTGAAACGCTTTTTTTGCGCTTGGCTCGAGGCACAAGCCTCCGCGGCGCAGGCGGAATTCGCCAACTCGCTGGAGCCGCTGGCACCGTTCCGCTGATCCGTCCCCTCCTCCATCATCGCCATTCCGAAATCTGTGCGTGGCTTGTGGCAGAGTCGATACCGTGGCGCGAGGATGCAACGAATGCGAATATCGAGATTCAACGAAACCGAATCCGCAAATGCGTCGTAACGGTCTTCGAGAAAGCCATGGGGCCTCAAGCTCTTACGTCCGCCCTTCGGTCGATGTCTTTATTTCGCGATGATAACGATTTCCTCGATGCTCTCGCCGCGGAGAAATCCAGCGTGTGTCGAAACGCGAATGGAGCGCTGAACGTCGAAGGACTGATGGCACAGCCGCAACCGATTCTCAGGCGTATGATTGTGGCGTGGCTTTTTGATGCTGGACTGGAGACAGAACGCGTCACACTCACGGCTGTCAGCCGGATCGAATCGCTTTGTTCGGGACCTGAACGCGGAACGCTTAAGGCGACAATTGGTGATGGGTGGGAAGCAACACGATGTAACGGTCTTCTCGAAATCGTTCATATCGCTTCAGACCCTGAATCGACAGAAGCCGAATGCTCAGATTCGCTTTCAATCACCTTGCCGACAGCCGACGCTGTCCTCGGCCCGCTGCGCATTGCCGCGCGTGCTGGCGACACCTATTTGCATGTTTCTTATGGAGGATCTGTACAGCGCCCTCTACGATCGTCTCCGCTCGAATGGCCGTTGGCCTGCAGCATCTCCTCCGCTTTCCAATCCCGAGAACTCATTCTCCGTGCCACCTGTCCTGGCGACCGGATTTCTCCGACAGGCAGTGGCATCACGCAAAAAATTTCCGACATTCTAACCAACTTAAAGATTCCCCGGGATAGGCGTAACGAGGTTCTCTTGCTTGCCGAACCGGAGGGTCGAATCCTTTGGCTCCCCGGCTTCGCCGTTGACGAAAGCGCAGCCGTCAAATCCGGAGAACCGTCTATTCAGTTGACCCTTGCCTTCTCCTCCTCCTCGCCCTAACCCACTCCAGTAAATTCAATTCAACAGTCGCTTTCTTGGTCTAATTGACCGATTTCACTAGCGCCTAGCCACTAGCGACCAGCAACTTCTCTTATCAACAAAGCTTTTTTTCCACAGACTGAGTTCACAATTCAACTTTTAAAATTATGAAATTTAAACGCTACGGTAAAGCCTTCCAACTCGTTGTTCGGTCCGCAAAAGATATTCCTAATGTGTTGAAACTCGATGATTCGCATTGGGCTGTCACCAGCGCACCGATCACGGCATTTAAATGCGATGCACAACTGCTCCGGGCTTTGGATTATGATAACAATGGGCGCATTCGAACCGATGAACTACGAGGTGCTATTCGTTGGTGCTTGGAAACCTTGTCTGATACCAGCGGTATGGACAAAGGCGTTAACGCGATCGAAACACGCTCGATCCGGAAAGAGTCGCCCGACGGCCCTGGGCTCCTTATCACGGCGGACTATGTTGCAGAACAAACGGGGTCGTCTGCCGAGATCGTGACGCTCCAGCAGGTCAGAACCTGCATGGACGAGCTTCGCATGAAGCCCTTAAACGGCGATGGTATTATTGTGGCAGAAGCGGCCCAAGATGTTGATCAAGCCGATTACATTGCTGCCGCGGTCATCGCAACGGGCGGAAGTGCAGATCTGAGTGGAAAGATCGGAATCTCGCTCGAACAAATTTCGACCTTCAAACAAGCCATCGAAGATTTCATTGTCTGGAAAGAAACAGGCGATCGAGCAGGCGTTGACATCAAGCCATTTGGCGATGAGACGCATGCGCTTTGGGAATTGACGCAGCAGGTTGCGCCGCAGATCGACACCTTTTTCATGCTGGCCGGTTTCAAGGACTTCGATCCGGAGAATGCCAGCAAATATCTTGCAGCGAACGCCGGTGCGGAAAGTGCCAGTGACGCGCTCAATTTCGCTCCCCTCGCCCGCCCCGATGATACGGGACGCCTGCCGTTATCTGGGCCGGCTGTGAACCCAATTTATAAGCGTGACATGGCGACCATTCGAGATAACGTGTTTTTCAAAGTTCTCGGAACTCAGATGGAATCAGCTTCACAAGAAGACTGGATGAAGGTCAAAGCAATTCTCGCCCCATACGGCGCTTATCTTGCTTCCAAACAAGGTGGCATCGTGGAGACTCTGCCCTTTGAGAACCTGACGAGATGGCGTGATGGATCGTTCTTTGATGATACCGTCAACTTGATTGATGCAGACAAGGAGGTCGGACGAAGTGTTGCGGCATTCGGGAAGCTGGAAACACTAATCCTTTTCCACGGAAATCTTCTGCGGTTTATTAACAACTTTGTCTCGTTGAGCGAATTTTACTCACCCGCAATACGAGCCATGTTTGAACGCGGAAGTGCGGTAATTGATGGACGATGGTTCAATTTTGCGATGGAAACGCCAGATCCCACTGCGCACAGTGTCGTTGCCAAAACGAGTGGAATTTTCACGCTCTATCTCAAGATCGAAAGCCGACAAGATCCTTTGGAATCGTTTACCGTGGCGATGCCCGCAACCTCGGGTACGCGGGGTAATCTTTATGTCGGCAAGCGGGGCGTTTTCTTCGGCCTCGACGGCCTTGAGCATGATGCCATCATCACCCAAATTATTGAGAATCCGATTAGTCTTATCGAAGCCGTGATTGCGCCGTTTGCCAAAGTCGGAAAAATGATCATGGGAAAGATTGAAGGGCTTTCCACTTCGGCAGAAGATGCCATCATGAAGAGCGCGGACAAGATCACAACCGCGCCAATCGCCGGAGCGCCGCCTGCTGCCGCTGCACCCGCCTCGCCTGCCTCGCCTGCCACCCTCCTCATGAGCATTAGCATCTCCATCGCCGCCTTAGGTTCGGGCTTTGCAGTCTTGTCGAAATCATTTTCCGAGATGTCGATCAAGGGCCGGATCTACTCCGCATTGGTGGCCGTCCTCGTCATCCTCGGCCCCATCATTTTGGGCGGTATTATCAAGCTTGCACGTCAAGACTTGAGTGCGATTCTCGAAGGGTGCGGATGGGCGGTCAACCAGCGCATGTGCCTGACCCGAAAGTTGCGTCGCCAGTTCACCGAACGTCGTGCCTACCCCAGCGATGCTTCTGGAACCCCACAAAAACGCAGCAAACGATTTCTTCTCGTCCTGCTCCTCATTATCCTCGCGGTTTTGATTGCTCGCTCAGTTGGATGGAACCACTAGCAGTTCGCTGCCAGGGTCGTGACGGGTGGGCATCAAAATAGTTTGACGCCCACAGGAGTCAGAACCCAGAAGCGGGAAATCAAGCACTTACGTAGAGTTAGGCTACTCCTATCCCTTTAGGTGGCGATGGTATTCCTGAAGGCTGCAGACTTCAAAGGATCCGAATTCTTTCTTCTCGATCAGTCCTTCGATGGCGGCCGTCATGCCCTCCACGGTGGTCGTAACGGGAATTCCGCTGGCGATGGCTTTGGATCGCATCAGCACTTCATCCACCATGGCCGCTTCGCCGGGCTCTGAGGTGTTGATGATCCACTGCACGGCCTTCTCCCTGAGGAGGTCGAGAAGATTGGGGCGTCCACGTGAAATCCGGAATATGGCGTGTGTTTTGATCCCGGCATCGTAGAGCATCGTTGACGTTCCCAAGGTGGCATACACGGAGTAGCCGAGGTCGATGAGGCTCCGGATTAGTTCGATCGATCTGGGCTTGTCTTCGTTCTTGAGCGACACAAATACGTTGCCGGACAGGGGAAGTTTGTTCCCGGATGCCAACTGACTCTTCAGGTAGGCGAGGCCGCGATTCCTATCGATGCTCATGACTTCGCCAGTGGACTTCATCTCCGGTGTCAGGACGATGTCCACGCCCGGGAATTTCACGAACGGGAAGACGGCTTCTTTTACCGCGACGTACGGCAGGGCCACTTCCTTCGTAAATTTGAGATCCGTCAACGTCTTGCCCGTCATGCAGAGCGCGGCGAGGCCCGCAAGCGGCACGCCGATCGCCTTGCTGACGAACGGAACGGTTCGGGAGGCTCGCGGGTTGACCTCGATCATGTAGACCTCTCCGTTCTGAACGGCGAGCTGCATGTTCATCAGCCCGCAGACGTGCAATTCCCGTGCGAAGTCGTAGGTGTAGTTGCGGATTTTTTCGAGTATCTCCGCAGAAAGTGTCATCGGTGGCATGATACTAGCGGAGTCTCCTGAATGGCATCCGGCGGGTTCGACGTGTTCGAGGACAGCGCCGATGACGGTCATGTTACCGTCCGATATGCAGTCGATATCAATTTCGACGGCATTTTCAAGGAAGCGCTCGATGAGGATGGCTTTGCCTTCAGCATTCGCCACGGCCTGCCCGACAAAGCGGCGCAGTTGCTCTTCCTTGTAGACGATGATCATGCCGCGGCCCCCGAGAACAAAGGAAGGCCTTATCAGCACCGGGTATCCGATGTCTTCCGCAACCGCGACGGCTTCATTAACACTGTGGACGATTCCACTTCGGGGCTGGAGGATACCTATTTTAGAAGCGAGC
>CAZUAY010000199.1:0-7243 GCA_964618405.1 uncultured Lentisphaerales bacterium | reverse complement strand
TGAGTGTTGGCTGTTGGAAATTGAGAGTGCAAAGAACTCAGAATGTCTAGCGACTGGCCACGAACAACGAGCGACTGTAATCGGTCAGGCACAGCCCCCTGTGCCTGACCGATTTCGTGATAATGATTCTTTGTGATTGATTCTCGTTGTCAGTTGGAGTAGATTACATTTTATACAGCAAGCGGTTAAATTGTGAGCACAATATGAAAAGACTGATATTGACGGGCTGGGGGTGGAAAGATTATGCCTGCGCAGCGGCATTGGCACTACGACATTTCGGGGTCGCGGATATCCAGGGGATCAGTACACGCAGACTTCCTGAGTTTCTGAACGAATGCTCGGGTTGGAAGGAGATCGTCATCCTTGGGGTTAGCTTGCGGGGAAATCCGGAGCTATTAGCTAAGGCGCTAGAAAAACAGTTGAAAAAGGGTGTGAAGGTCTGGTGGATCAGCGCCTTTGCAGTTCCAGAATCCATGGGCGATGAAATCCTGTCGAAACTTGACGTGTATGTTGGCGGTGAGGGTATTACCGATGCGGTTAGTCAATGCTTCGATATTTCTTACGATGACCTTGCGCCGATTTTGGAAGAGGTGAAGCCTTCCGATTCGGCGAAGCATTGGCACCTTCTGATCAATACGTCGATGTACTTCTACCGCAACTACCAAGACGAAGCCGCCTACGGTAATGCAATCCGCCACATTGCCCATAACGATCCGGAATCAAAATGGAGTGACTCGGAAAAACGGATGATTGAGCATTACAAGCGGTATGGCAATCGGGAGATTGTCGGTGACAGTGCTGTGATTTTGGCCTTGCTTGGCAAGATAGACAAAATCGCCCCATGTGAGCGTGCCCGTGTGTTGATCAATGGTGAAAGTGGAACCGGTAAGGAAACGGTTGCGCTGCAGCTTCATAATAAGTCGCCACGGAAATTGGAACCGTTCATTGCCTTCAACTGCGCCAGCGTCACACCGAACCTCCTTGAGGACCGCTTCTTTGGTCATGAGAAGGGTGCCTTCACTGGCGCGACTGACAAGAAGCTCGGCGTTTTCGAACAGGCTGATGGTGGAACGCTCTTCCTCGATGAAATCGGGGAGCTTCCCCTTGAAGCCCAAGGCATTCTGCTTCGTGTGCTTGAGGGTGGACGCTTTACCCGCATGGGCGGAAAAGATGAGGTGTCTGTGGACGTCCGACTCGTCGCTGCGACAAACCGTGACTTGGCGGCCATGGTGCGTGACAAGGATTTTCGTGAAGATCTCTTCTATCGGCTCAATGTTATCCAGCTTCGAGTGGCCCCGCTGCGTGAACATAAAAGCGATATTAAAAAGATCGCCAACTGGTATTGGATGCGGCAGCATCGCCGAAGGTTATCGGTCGAGCAGGTCGAGGCCTTGATGACCTACGACTATCCCGGCAATGTCCGTGAACTCTTCAATCTTCTGGAACGTGCAAGCGTTCTTGGCGAAACAGATTTTGCCAAGTTACTAGCCGAGCATAAGCAGATGACCACGAGCCTGGTTCCCAAGACCGCGTGTGACGACCCCGACTCCCTTGATGAGATGACACGCAGCCATGTCTGTCGCGTCTTCGAGAAGCACGGCAACAACCTCACAAACGCGGCGACGGCATTGGGGGTTTCACGGAATACGGTGCGAAAATATCTGGGGGGGAGGATCTGAGCCTTTGGGGTCCGATGGATCTCTCAGAGCTGGAGGGCGAAACTGTGGCGAGCCGTAGACGCGGCGTCTCGCCGCGTCTATTCCAGCATTCGACCATTCCAATATTCCTTCTCTAGGGCAGTGCGAATGGCAGATGATATCGGCTGCTGGGCCCGGAGCCTGTTTTGATGAGCGCACCGATTTTGCAAAGATCCGCAAGGTCTCGTGTGGCGGTTGCTTTCGAGGTTTTTGCGATCTTTTGGTATTTCGTGGCATTCATGCCGCCGGCAAATCCGGGGAACCCCTCCGCCGCCATGCGTTCCATTACTTTCGATTGTCGCATATTGAGTTTTGATGAATGCTCATTGAAGAACTGGATTTTTTTAACTAGAAAGACGAGTTCCCGTGACATCTCGTCCATTGCCTTCGTCAGAATGCCGGTAAAGAAAATGCACCAGTCCGTTACTTCGTTGGTATACGATGCCGCATGTAGTGCGTTGTAGTATTCAGTCCTTGCTTTTCGGATAACAACAGATACGGGTAACAAGACCGGCTGCCCGAGGTTCTGGGCCATGGCTTTACAAACGAGCATGCGTCCGATTCTGCCGTTGCCGTCCTCAAAGGGATGGATGCTTTCGAAATACACGTGCGCAATTGCAATCCGTACGGCGGGGTGCATGACTCCAGAGAGAACTTCAGCCAAAGAGCGGTTGAACCACTTCACGAATTGTGTCATCTCATGTTCGACTTGGTTTGAGGGAGGTGCCACAAACCTGATGTCATCGCCTTCGATGCCTCCAGCGAGGATCATCATCGATTCTTTGTGCGTCCTAAATTTACCAGGCAAAACACGGGCGTGACTTCCTTTAAGCAGAAGGGCATGCCAACGGAGGAGCATCTGCTTTGTCAGTTTCGAAGCATACGAATTTCGGACATCGATAATCAGCGATGCAAATCCATCGGCTGTCGCGTCATTCACTTTTGCGTGCGGTGCTTTTCTTCCGAGTTGGCGACAGACTGATGACATCACGGCGTCGCGGTTCAGGCTGACACCTTCAATTGCCGACGTGTCGACCGCCTCGTTTGTCAGTTGAACGATGGCTTTGTCCTCCATGAAATCGGGATCGAACATGGATAACAGAGTTCGCACCGCACCCAGGTTTTCCGAATAGAGGGTCAGAGGCGCTTGTAATGCCGTCGCGTTGTATCTAAAATTTGGCCAATCAGCCTGCTCCCAGTTGAAATTCATGAGCCGATATTACGCTTTTATCGGCTCAAAAACAAGCACTATTTGAGCCGATAGACGATTTGGGGTTCTTCTATCGGGTGATTCTTGACTGTAATGGCTGGGGGAAGATCTGAACCCTTGGGGTCCGATGGATCTCTGAGATTTTGAATAAGTGACTTCAACAAGAACTACGCGCGGAGTGTCGCGAGTGAGACGACAAACCACCGTCTGGACAGCGGTGCGAAAAGCCGTTCCCCGTGAGCACGCCAAGTGCTGACGGTGCCGGCGTTTTGTTGGTGCTGATCCGTTCCGCAAGTTTCCCAGCGGATAGTCCGAGTGCAGCGCATGCGATAGATGGATCCGCGAAATGCCATTTTGCCGTCGATCGTAGCGTCGCGCTCGAAAGGATATGAACGTTCCAAGCCGGAAGGTTGTCGACGATCATCAGTTGTTCTAACGCGGTGACGTAGTCTGCCGCCGTTTCTGCTTTGAACGAATCAGTCCCGCCTCGAACGTCGGCTGCAAGCGAGCGAAACGAGGCTTCTGTGGAGATGTTTCGAGCGATGGACTGAATAAGTCGTTTGACCTTTTCTGAATCGCGGCGCTTTTCTGAAACGCGGCTGATATCCACCTCTGCTGTTAGTAATACATAAAGGAAGAGGGAGCAAACAAGGACGAGCCGATAACGGCGGAATAGAAGATCGAACAAAATGAGGATATATCAGAGGATCCTCCAGTTCATATTGTACTGAATGTTACTATTATGGATGAAGATCCCTGAACAATTAAATGGAGTAGAGTAATGAGTATCACAGACATTCAACTAGCACACGGACATTATCAGCTCTTTGATGAAAAGGGAAACAAACTCAAAGAAACAAGCTCCTAGCCGAGCACGAACAGATGCTCATGAACCTCGTCCCCCAAGTCAGGACTGAATACCCCGACGCTCTTAATGAAATGACTCGCCTTCACGTCCGCCGCGTCTATGAGAAGCACGGCAACAACCTCACCAAAACCGCTGAAGCCCTTAAAGCATCGCGAAATACGGTGAAGAAGTACTTGGAATAAAGGGGTTATTTCATGTGCTGGACGGCATACGCATCTAAAAGGTTTCGGATCATTTTTTGGTAGGCGGTCTTATGCATCTGAGCTTGCCCTTTAAAAAAATCGAGGCTGGCTTTACTCAGCGAGATTGTGATCTTGACATTTTCTTCTTTGAAGGCGAGTTCTTCCGGTGACGGGAGAAAGTCTGTCACGACTCGTACCTGCTCCATTGGTTCATCCGTGTAGGTGATTTTGTTCTTCATAAAGTTTTTTTCCTTTCCGCCAATATCCTGCGCCAAAAATCCGAATAATTTTGTTTCGATATGTAAATCGAACGGTCAGAACGCCGGTGCCGACCTGTCCGAGACAGTAGTATCGATCCTCTTGGGTGCTGTGGTCCTCGTCGACTAAGATCACACGCATGGGGTCGGCAAAGACATACTGCGCAATAGCAAAAGTCACACCGTGTGTTTTTTGATTCTGCTTATCTTTGGTTGAATCCCACTCGAACTGTGTCTTGTTCATGTCAAGAATATAGCAAATCGGGTATCTTAAAGCAATATATAAGTATGGTGAATAGTATGGCTAAACCGATAACAGCCATCTGGGAATCAGGTCTTGACAATGCCCAGAAGTAAGTTTTAGTATTAAAGCGGTCTTTTGAGGTTTTATTATTAACGGTAAAGGAATGAATTATGAGTGAAAATGAATACGTAAGTCACACCGAAGTCATTTCCGGAGACTTGCCGGCAGAGATTGAGCAGGCTTTACGGCGTTATGTTGAAATTCAGGTGGAATCGGTCGCTTTGCAGGACGAGAAGTACCGCTTGCGGGAGCTCATCTCGACCTATATGGAAGGGAAGGATGCAAGTTCCATTTCGCCTGAAGTTGATGGTCAGCGTTTGTTTGTGCGCAATACAACTCGGACTGTGGTGAATTATGATGAAGCGTTGCTAAAAGAGCGCTTAGGCGATGATTACAAACTGATTCTTTGGCCTGATCCTACGAAAATCAAGAAGAATCTGCCTCTTGTCGCCCCTTTGCTTATGCCGATTGTCGAAGAAATTGGATCACCCTCGCAAGAGACGGTAAAGGCGGCCATTGCCAGTGGTAAAGTTCCCAAGGAAGTCTTTGATGGGGCCTTTGAGAAGCGAAGGTCTCAGTCTTTCTCAGTCTCTCGCGACCGTGGGAAGAGTGTCGCTGAAGATGATGGCGAGGCTTATGACGAGGGCGAAAGTCTGGCGTAAGGCATCGGTTTCGAACTCGCGTCTCCTGATTCCGACGTCACCGCCGACCATCGAACGTCTGGGCGGAGTTTCCCGTCCTTGATGTGGCACGAATTGCGCGGATGCTGGGCATACTTGCTCGACATCATTCGCCGGCTGAATTCGATGATGATGACCGAGCTCGCGCAACGATTCCCAACAGAATGGAAGTGTGCGCACGGAGCTTCTTCGGGACTCACGCCCGCACACCAAGAGTCAATTGAAAGGTCTGCCGGACGCTTACGAAGCACGGCAACAACCTCACCCAAACCGCCGCACTAAGCGCATCGCGGAATACGGTGAGGAAGGATGTGAAAGGGTTGATATTTTAATCAAACCCTCCCGAGACTGTCAGCGACCCGAACTCATGACTCTTAGTTTTTACAACTCATTTGGGTTAGTGTTTCTTCTAAGTTTTTTAGTAGTTCTTCACACGACATTCTAGTTCCAGGGGAGGGAATTTGTTTGGTCTCGGTAAACGTTTTCTTCGTTTCATTCCATCTACGGACTTCAATATGGTCTGAATAGAAATAGACCATTAGGCCCTGTTGCTGAGGTCTTCCGCTGTGGGTGTTGCCGTCGTTCATCTCAACCGAGGGCTGGTTGTTGTCGGATATGAGCGGCCACTTCTGGTCAACTTCCAATAACTCAATTCGGTAGTCGTTAATCGGTAGCGCATGTGTAATGGAAGAGCCCGAATACAGATAATGAAGGCCCGTATTGTGGCGGCGTACAATACGCCCCCAAGGTGTGAAATTGGGATTCTGAGTGCGATATACGGACTGCTTGTCGGCGAGATGTAGAATTTCGCTCCGATAGTCTCTTACCCACCAAGGCGCAGAATTTGGAATTTTATCTGTATTGGCTTTCAGAAGTTCATGAGGAGTAATGGCCAACAGGTCTTCCTGTCCAGATGCGACAATAAAATTCAAAAGAGCTTGCTGAAACGCCTTGTCGTCACGGGTTGTCAGAAGGTTAAGCAGATTGCCAGGATCTGTATCGAGCGTTATCGCGTCTTGAGGATTATGGGGAGCCGCCGCGACGGCCATTAAGACAATGTGCTCTCGTTGTTCAGGGAAGTCTTGGTATGCCGTAAAGAGCTTTTTAAGGATAGTCAGACGCGCACGATTGAAGTCGGGTTTGCTGCCCGAATTCAAGTCGAGGATACCGAGGCGAATGCGCCCGTGCATGAATGCTTCCACTTGCTGCATCAGCGCAATATCCGACGTCTGTCCCGAAGCATAAACGACTCCCTTTTCTGCCTCCTCCAGATACTGAACAGAGCCTCCATCGAATTTCATCTGCTCGTGATAGAGGGATTCGCCGCTGGACTTGATAAACGATTGGATTGCCTCAACACGGTTGAAGTCGTGGTCTTTGTCCGGAGCAACATTCTCCAAAACATTCCACATCAGGCGAAGTGCCATGACGAAGGCATTGCGTTCTGGCGATGCATGCTCCTTGAAGTACTCGTAGAGACAAAGGGAGAAATCCAGCTCATTCCGACCTTTGGGTTCGAAAAGCGCTTGGATCAGCTTTCGGCCTCCATCCCAATATGGACAAGGGCGACTGGCGACTTCATCGTCCTGCGTGACGTACTGCAGCAAGTCGAGGAAAGGTTTTGCGATGTTCGATGGGGCGGACTCATCAGCCTTGAACAAAGCGTCGAATTCATCATAAGGCACGTAGACGAGGTCATTTTCCCAATCGATTCTTTCGCGGGGGCGCGCCAATTTTCCAAGATTGTCGGGGATGTCACGAGCTGTTTTGCTGGATTCATAGGCGGCCATTCGTGCAAAATACGCAAAGAATGCATTGTCGGGAAGGTGACGCGTCTTGTCGAAATATGTATCGGAAAGCGCCTCGATCCGTCTGTCCCAATTCAGATTTTCCTCCGGGTTTTTGAGCATCTCAGAAAACCGGCCCTTGAAGTTCTCCCATTGCGTCAGCTTAAGCCCACGGGCGTTCATCTTCATGTAGGTGTCGTCGGCGAAAGCTTTGACGCAAAGATGGAAGGTCAGCAACCGGCACATGTAGTCGAGGCA
>CAZUAY010000198.1:0-7273 GCA_964618405.1 uncultured Lentisphaerales bacterium | reverse complement strand
ATGAGTGTGTAGTGCGTAGTTTCGTTTGAAAAAAACTTTGTCGTGAGCTTTGTCGCTAACTTTGTCGAATACCCCTGTAGCCGCGATCACCGATCGCGGACGATTCCGGCCTCACCGAGGCCAGCCACAGTGGAGAAGTCGCGAGTAGTGAGTTGCGAGTGGGCGATCGGTGATCGCGGATGTCCCCAAAACTTTGTCGTGAGTTTTGTCGCGAACTTTGTCGACTACCCCTACCGTGGCTACTAGCGACTAGCCACTAGCAACTCGCGACTGTAATGGCACAGCCCCTGTGCCTGACCGATTACAGAGATGGCGCATTTAGAGATTGACTTATTGGTCAAATATGCTGTAATGTTGTTTCTCGAATTGCGATGTGGAGTCCGATCTTTACGGTTTCCGCGTCTTTTGTTATTTGACACTACAACGGGTCGTCCGTTACTGGAATCGAGGTAAGAATGAACAACGAATTGCTTACTGTCTTGAGTTATCTCGAGCGGGAAAAGGGCATCAGCAGAGATGTTTTGATCAAAGCTGTTGAAGGGGCTCTGCAGAACGCCGCTAGGAAAAGCCTAGGGACGTCGAGAGACGTTCGTGTTTCAATCGACCCACGAACCTGCGACATTTCCACGTACCAGACCCTCATCGTCAGTGATACAGCGACCGGCATTGATTTTATCACGCTCGAGAAGGCCAAGTTGATCAAGGCCGATGTAGAATTAGGTGACCAGATCGACGTAAAGGCGGCACCGAAGGATTTCGGACGAATTGCAGCGCAAGCAGCCAAACAGGCGCTGATGCAAAACATCCGCAACGCGGAGCGCGACGTCGTCTACCAGCGCTATCTTTCGCAGGTGGGCAAGATCATTTCTGCCACGGTTAAGCAGGTGTCGCGTGGCGACTACATCTGTGAGGTTGATGGCGGCGGCGAAGCCATCATGGATTCTAAGAACAGACTGCCAACCGATAATTTCGATCAGACCGAGCGATTCCGCGCTTTTCTCCTTCGCGTTGAAAACGAGAAGGATCAGAGCACGCCGAGCATTGTGCTTTCCCGTAGTGCGCCTGAATTTGTGAAATCGCTTTTCGTTGAACAGGCCACCGAGATCAAGGATGGCGTTATCGAAGTCATGGGGACTGCACGCGATCCTGGGTACAGGACGAAGATGGCCGTTCGGAGTCTTGATCCGAAAGTGGACCCCGTGGGAGCCTGCGTTGGCGTACGGGGGAGCAGAATTAAGCCCGTGATCCAAGAGCTCAACGGCGAGAAAATCGACATCGTCGAATGGAGCGAGGATATTCGCGTATTCGCTATGAATGCCCTCGCGCCTGCCAAAGTCGAGAGTATCAAGGTTGGAAAGGATACGGACGGGAAGAACATGGTTATCGCCACTGTTCTTCCGGAGAACTATACGCAGACAATAGGGAAGCACGGACAGAACGTCCGCCTCACGGCTATGTTGCTGGGATGGAAGGTCAAGGTCGAAAAGACTGAGGCACCCAAGAGTTTTGACGAAAGGGTTCGCGATGCGATCAGCGGCCTTTCCGAGCTACTTGAAATACCAGCAGACGTTGCCGAAACCGTGTTCAACATGGGATACCACTCACCAGAGGGCATTGCGAACGTACCCCTCGCGGAGTTTATACAATTTACAAATTTGGAAGATGATCTCGCCAGCCGTATCTGGAACAAGGCCGCCGAGAACATCGATTCCAAGAGCATACCACAAGAATGAGACTGTCTGAATTAGCCAAAGAACTGAATACCTCGTCGCGTGACCTGTTTATGCAGGCCAAAAATCTCGGCTTGGAGGTAACGACCTACGTCGCCACGCTGGATGCCGACGAGGAAAGCGAATTGCGTACTGGCTTCAAGAACCGTTCGTCAATCGATATTGCCGACGATGAGGTGGCGATGCGCCATGCCTTAGAAGCGAAGCGCGCCCTTGCTGCTAAAGTTGCGTCGAAAACCCTTGCCGAAACCTCCGCAGGGCTTGCTGAAGCGATTGCGCTCGCGAAGCAAATACAAGAAGCACGCAACGCTCGTGAACAGGGGGCGGCAGTGCTGCCGGAGCCGAGTGCAGCTCCCCTGGTTGAAGCGGTAGCTCCTGCTGAAGCGGTGTCTGTTGTTGAGACGAAGCCTACCGTTGAAGCTCCGTCTGTTGCGATAGCCGTCGAGGCATTGGCACCCGTGTCCGAAAGCGAGCCAGCGCCTGTAGAAGTAGCCGCTACGCCGGAGGTACCCGTTGTCGCCGTAACTCCGCCACCCCAGCAACCCTCGTCGCGGACCGCCGCATCAAGCATGTTGCGCGATCTTCCGCAACGGCCGATGCAGGAGCCTCGCCCTGAGGTAACCGTGCAGCAGGTCGCTCCAGTTGCTAAGCCAGTTGAGAAGGTTGTTGAGGCCGCTGCTGTGACATCCAGCGCTGATGGCAAGACTGAGGCCACGAAGTCGGAGGTTAAGAAAACCAAGCACGCACCCCGTCCGATGCATCCGGTCGACGAGGAAGACGAGGCCGATGTTCTGCCACGCAGCCTGTCTAAAGTTGCTCAGCCGAGCCCAGCTCGCACCATGCCCACGCGTAGAGGCGAAGAGCATGATGTTCGTGGTCCCCGTGACAAACGTGGACGACTCGTACCGGATCGTCAGGGGCAGAAAAAACCCATTGCCGAGGAAGAGGCACCTACGGATTCTACTGTTCTCCGCCTTCACGGATCGATTCTTGTGAAAGACCTCGCAGATCGGCTTGGTACACGTCCGAACATCATTATCGCGCAACTCATGAAGATCGGTATCTTGGCTTCGATCAACCAGAGCGTAGACGCCGAGACGGCCACGCGTATTGCGAGCCTGCACGGGTTCACCGTCGAGCAGGAGAAATCGAAACGCTCCGTCGACAATCGCTTGGTACTGAAGAGTGCCACTGCGGACGATGACATCCCAGAGGATCGCGCTGACCAGCTCATTCCGCGTCCCCCAGTTGTCACCTTCTTGGGCCACGTTGATCACGGTAAAACTTCACTCATGGATCGCATTCGCTCCGCGCACGTCGTCACAGGCGAAGCGGGTGGCATCACGCAGCATATCGCGGCGTATACGGTCGATGTGAACGGACAACTGATTACGTTCTTGGACACACCGGGGCATGCGGCGTTCTCCGCCATGCGCGCTCGTGGTGCTCACCTTACCGATATTGCGGTTGTCATTGTTGCAGCCGATGATGGCATCATGCCGCAGACGAAGGAGGCGATCAAGCATGCGCGCGCTGAAGGCGTGACGATCATGATCGCCATCAATAAATGCGACAAACCTGATGCAAATCCGATGCAGGTGATGCAGCAACTTCAAGGCGAGAGCCTAACACCAGAAGAGTGGGGCGGCGACACCGTTGTCTGCCAAGTCAGCGCCACGACAGGCGATGGTGTTGGAAATCTTCTCGACATGATTCTCCTGCAGGCCGAGGTTCTGGAACTTACCGCGAATCCGGGGCGCCGTGCGAACGGCACCGTGATTGAAGCGGAGATGAAGCCCGGCAGCGGACCGATCGCCAGTGTGCTGGTTACTGGGGGAACACTCAATGTGGGCGATGTCATGCTCTGCGGTGAGCAGTATGGCCGCGTACGAGCGATTATTGACAGCAATGACCGCAGGGTCAAGTCGCTTAAGCCTTCCGAAGCGGGCCGCGTTATGGGCCTTTCTGGCGTTCCCGAGGCGGGTGCTGAATTCCGTGTGATGATTAACGAAAAACGCGCACGCGATCTTGCTTCCGAATACGCTCAGCGTAAGAAGGAAGAGATGCTCGGTGGCGTGACCAAGGCACGTTCTGTTGATGATATCTTTAAGAAGATGCACGAAGCGGATACACTCGAGCTGGGCATTATCCTGCGCGCTGACGTGCAGGGGTCCGTTGAAGCGGTTACCGATTCCATTCTTCAAGTGAAGAGCGAGAAGGTCACGTGCAACATGATTCAAGCCAGCACTGGAGCTATATCTTCCAATGACGTACAGCGTGCGGCAAATAGCAACGCCGTCATCATCGGATTCAACGTGTCACCCGAATCTGGAGTCAATGCGGAAGCACGCCATTTGGATGTCCGCGTTAAAACCTTCCGTATTATCTACGAATTGCTCGACTACGTTAAGCAGGAAATGCTTGATCTCATTCCTGTCGAACACCGCGAGATTGTACGTGGACACGCTCAGGTTAAGCAGATCTTTACCCTCAGCCATATCGGCGTCGCTGCCGGTAGTATTGTTCTAGACGGCGTGATGACAATGTCTGGCAAAGCCCGCGTTCTGCGCAACAAGAAGCTCATCCACACGGGTAGTTTCTCTTCGATCCGTCACTTTAAGGAAGAGGTTAAGGAGGTCACGCAGGCTCAGGAGTGCGGCATTCTTCTTGCGGACTTTGAGGACTTCCAAGAGAACGATATCATCGAGTGCTTCTCGTTTGAGGCCTTGCCGAAGACGCTGTAGGCTCTTTGCGGATTTTTCGAATCCAATGTGGGTTTCCCTGCGGCAGAATTCATCGCCGCAGACCCCTCGGTTTATCCCAAGGGAGGATTAAAACATGAGCATAGATAGAATCAAACGTGTCAACGAAATCATCCGGCGCGAACTGGGGTTGGCACTTTTTCGAACCGGCCAAGGCGAGGATGCTGAAGTCGGGAAAATTTCTTTTGTGGACGTGGCCGTGACTCGTGACCTGCGGGAAGCTTCGGTGCAAGTTTCCATCATGGGTACTGAGGCCGAAGCAGAGGTGCTGATGAAATGGCTCCGCCGCCACCGTGTCGATTTTCAAGCGCATATTGCTAAAACGGTTGCACTGAAGTATACGCCTAAATTGTTTTTTAAACAGACTCAGTCTATTCAAAAAGGTGACAATGTCTTGAAGTTGCTTAGCCAAATAGTAATTCCCGAGGATCCCACCGATCCTACGGAGGATGCGCAAGGTGAATCGACCAACGAGCATGACAAGGAGGAGAAGTAGAATGAAAATTGCAGCCCTTATCTCGCCTCTGGTTGTGGCCGTCGCCTTTGCTTTTTCAGCCTCAGCTCAGGAGGTCCAACGACCTGTTCTGGACATGCCGTCCTCGCCCGCTAAGTCGCTAGCAAGAAAGAAGCTGGGAGCGTCTCCAGCAGTGGGAGCGCTTCCGCGTCCGCTTCCACCCGAGGCCTTTACGACACCCTTGAATTACCTTCTCATCGTCAATCTGGATGGGGCGGTCGATGATCAATGGCTTGCAGATGAATGCGCGCTGATGGAAAAACAGCTCCGCGTCTCGGTTGTCGCTGAAAAGGCAGAAGGCGAAACGGGAAGCAATCCGCGTAAGTTTATTGAATCCACCCGAGCCAAGCATGATGACAAAGCGAAGATCGTGATGGTTCTATCGAAGGAGAAGGGTCTCACGCCGATTCTCACGGCGCCGTATGAATACTGGGTTGTGATGGACGCAGGTTGGGTGAAGGCGGGCGGCGGTGACGACGAAACGGTCAATCTCCGCATGGGCAAACGGCTCTTCCAAGCCCTCGGGCACTGCATTGGTGCTGGATACCGGCAGGAACGTGAAGCGGTGATGCGCTATACGCCAACGCCAGCGGCGCTTGATGATTGCCTCTCCCATGGCTTCCATCCGCTCAATAGCAACATTTTCTTCATCGTGCAGAAGGCGATTGGGTTAGATGATATTCGCCTTCGGCCTCGCAAAGAATTGATTGAGATGGGCATTCTCAAGCCCCGAGCTCCCGCTGAGAAGCCTGATGCCCCAAAAGCGCCCCCGGCAGAGTAGCTTGCTAGCGCCTTCATGATTGTCTTGCTACTGGGAGAACAGGCATCTTGCCTGTTTGGCGTAGAAGAGGTATCTGTGCACAGGCAGGATGCCTATGCTCCCAGTGCAGGTGGCATTTTGCTCTAACCCGTTCCCTTCGCATCCAGAGGCAAGGATTACGATTACGATCGTGCCTACTTCCCCCAATTTTCGAATGGGGCGAGGACGAGTCCGCCGGCTGTGATGGGGACGTGTCCGGCCTGAATGTGGTCGAAGAGCCGCTGCTGTAGGGTTCCTTTGAGTTGTTCTTTCGTAATTGCTTTTCCAAAAGGAGAAAAGGCACGTTCGTAAGTCTGGGCGGCGGTGGCACCTGGCACTGGGAAGCGATGGAAGGCTCGCTGGAAGCGTACAATGTTGGCATCGGCAGGCAGGATGTCGCCTAGACCTGGGTAGAAGAGCCAGCTACTGCAGGTCACGGCACGTGGCGTAGGATTCTCGCTGAAATATCTTGGGAAAAAAGCCGCCGCTTGGCGGAATGAATCCTGACAAGCTGAGAAGAGGAGGCGCTCTCCTGCGGGAATGTGGAGGGCCAAGATGGCATCGCCTCGTGTGAGCTGTCTTTCCCAACAACCCGGTTCAAAATCTGTAGGTATTAGTGCAAGAGTGCCATTCGGCTGTACGACGTGTGCGCGACGTATCTCGCCGTCAACTTCGGTGTAAGTTAGTTCGATAACTGTACCCGAGGCGCCTTCGCTATTTGCGAAAATACCTTGTTGTGTAATCGTGCGTTCGCCACGGGCGACGATACACGTGCTACCGGTGTGTCGATGTCTGAGGGCGACAAAAGTACCGTTATACGTTGTGGGTTGGAACTGAAGTCGTCCGAGCCGTATCAGATTTAGCTGGAAATGCAGGCGCATCCACCCCGCTTCTTGAAATCCAGGTAGACCGGTTCGCTGACGATGTGTTTCAATCCAGATCGGGATATCGGCGAGGGTATCGCGCAAAACGTAGTCGGGGATACCGCGTGTTGAGTACTCGTGGCGGATGTGGGTTAGGCGTTGCAGGTGAGGTAAGAGTAAGAAAAAACGTTCGCCAAGTGAGTTGTCCCGTGGGGTGTCTTTCCACGCGGCGGGCTCCCACTCACTAGGGCCGAAGAGAGAATTGGCGCAACGAGCAAGATCAGCGAGGCGATCAGGACGTTGGAGTAACGCTTGGGCGGCGTCGGTAATCATTTTACAGAACTCAGATCCGATGCCGCACCATGCGGCGTCACGGCTCAAAAGATTAGGCGCACGCAGGTAGTCGCTAATGAAAGCCGGTTCGTACTCGTTTGGTGTAGGCATAAAATCTTTCTAAAGTCAATGATGCGAGTCATAAATAAAGCAACGGAACAAACATAGCATTTCAGTCTGTATTTCGTCCAGTACTTCCGATTACAGTTGCGAGTTGGCGAGTTGCGAGTCGCTAGACATTCTGAGTTCTTTGCACTCTCAATTTCCAACAG
>CAZUAY010000197.1:0-7441 GCA_964618405.1 uncultured Lentisphaerales bacterium | reverse complement strand
GAAGGATGCCATCTACACTGGGAGCATCGGCATCCTGCCTGTGCACATACACCTTTGCTAGGTTCCATCCGAAAAGCGCTCGGGGCTCGGAAGGAATTGAGAGTGCAAAGAACTCAGAAACCTTTTCGGATAACGTCTAGCGACTAGCGACTGTAATCGGTCAGGCACAGCCCCCTGTGCCTGTGCCTGACCGATTACCCCCAGCCGTGACTAACGTCTTGCTCCGCTGGAACTCCTGTGGTAGAATTCGCAACAGTATCACAAACGATGTCCAATTTCGTCATGGTCTAGCCTCCATTTTTAGCTTCAGATTACCCGGCCATAACCGTCAAACGACAGGAAGGCGCAAGGATGAATTTCCACTCAAACCGCTTTACCGTTTTATTTCTCGCCGTCGGTGCAACGACGTGCGTTGCTTGGTATGCGCTTCACTCCGCATACGTCGGCTCAATTTCGCCCGACTCTCAACCCGTTCTTTTTGAGACTCCCGTTACGCTGACACCCCTGACACCGCGTGTTGAACCCGTTGATCCTTTGGCAGAATTTACACCGGAAGGGCTTGTTCTGCGCGTGGAGACATTGGTGGAGGCAGTTGCGCGAAAAGGCACTCTGGATTTTAACACCAAGCGAGATTTGTATGATCTGATCGCGCGACTTCCGGATTCGAAAATTGAGGCGTTACTCCGCTTCGCCGAGAAAAAACTTTCGAGGCCTCTCTTCGCCGAGGTGGGAGGAATTTTGCTTGCACGTCTCTCTGAAACGGATCCTGTCTATGCGCTTATGCTCGCTGGGGAGATCAAAGATGGAAATCTACGGGCGCAAGAAATAACGAAATCGTTGAAATCGCTTGCGAAAACCGATTTAAAAGCGGCGGCTGACTGGCTTGACTCCATGCCCATGGGCACGAAGAAAGATGCACTGTTGGCGGAGATGCTACCCTCGCTTGCGTGGAGAGATCCCGCTCGCGCACTGGAACTTTGGAAATCCCAGCGATCGCCTTCGTTCGACCGCAACCAAGAGACGCTTTCGAAGGTTTTTAGGGCGTATGCCACTAAGGATTTGGCGGGAGCTAAAGCTGCGGCGGAGGCGCTGACGAATCCGGCCGAACGTAGTGCAGCGCTGCGTAGCGTCGCTGAAACATGGGCGAGAGAGAATCCGCTCGCAGCGTTGGCTTGGACGAGTAGTCTGCCCTACGCCAAAGAGCGTGGCGACATGTCGGCGGCGGTTGTCGCCGCGTGGGCGCGTGCGGACATCGCAAGTGCAGTTAACTATCTCAGAAACTCGCCGGATGATTACGCCCGCCAGCAAACCCTGCGTAGCATTTGCGCACAGATCGCGCGGCAGGATCCACAGACAGCCCTCGCACTGGCTCGCGAATTTCCCGAAGGTGGCAACCAAAACGAAATCGCCCGCAACATCGTCAACACTCTGGCTAAAACCAACCCCTACGAGGCCCTTAACTACCTCGATAATTTTACGGATGGTTTGATGCGCGATGCTGCCTTAGCGGATATTATCAAGCAAATGGCGTGGCAGAATCCGCAAGATGCCATTAACCTCTTCGATTCTCTTCCAGCAGGTGCCGCCGCCCGAAACTCCGTCGGCGCCATCGCCGCCGCGCTCGTGCAAACGGATCCGCAGGCGGCCATGGATTGGATTGCTTCGCTCCAAGATGGTGCAGCCAAGAATGCCGCCTACCAGGCCGTCGGCAGACAGCTTGCCGCCACCGATCCAGTCGCGGCCTCAGAATACGCTGCAGCGATGTCTGGTGGACAAATGCAGGATAACCTCATTGCCAGCATTGCAACCCAGTGGGCTCAAATGGATGTCTCTTCCGCCTTGGATTGGGCGGAATCACTTCGAGAAGGCATTGCTAAGCAAAAAGCTATCGAAAATATCGGTGCTGTTATGGCAAAGTTTGAGCCGCTTTCTGCAATCGAATACGCTCAGACGCTCGACCCGGGAGCTCTGCGTAATAAAATTGTTGCCCAGGGGCTTCAGAATATGACGCGCCAAGACGTCTATAGCGCGATCGACTGGTTCCAGTCGCAACCCGATTCTGAATTCCGAAACACCTATGCACAGAGCATGGCGTTGAATATCGCGAGCATTGATCCTGAGCGGGCTGCGATGTTTACAGCGGAACTTCCCGTGGGCCCAGCGCAAGAGAAGGCTGCACTTGCTGTGGCGCAACGATGGGCTGATGCCGATCCGCGTCGCGCTGCCGAATGGGTCGAGACGTTTTCTGGAGACGTTCAGGCAAAGGCCGTTACCCAAGTCGTTCAGCGTTGGGCGCTTGCCGAACCTGCAGCAGCAGGCGAGTGGGTTGCTGGCATTGCCGATGGAAATGTCCGTGACAAAGCTTTGGGAACTTATGCAAAAACGGCTGCGCCACTCTATCCTGTTTACGCCGGTGCGTATGCCATGGCCATTTCGGATCCCGTCCAACGGGTCTCGGCTGTTTCCTCCGTCGCCAGAAGTTGGCTGCAAAGCAATCGCGAAGCCGCAGAGAGTTGGTTGCTTTCTACTGATTTAACCGATATCCAGAAAGTCCGACTCCTTGCGGGGAAATAAAAAGCGATGCGTTACGCCATAGTCTCAGACATACACGGAAATCTTTCCGCATGGAATACCGTGCTGACAGACATCGCGTTACGGCAAGTTGACCGTATTATCTGTCTCGGCGACGTTGTCGGTTATGGCCCCGAACCTGCCGAGGTTCTCAAGTCTGTCTACGAACGTGTTCATCTCATGGTGTTAGGAAATCACGATGCCGTGGTTGCGGAAAGAATGTCCGCTGACACGTTCAATGATCGCGCCCGTCGGATGATTGTCTGGACGCAAGAACAACTCGGCACGAAAGCGAAAGATTTTTTCGATGCGTTGCCACTGGTGCTCAAAGGCGACAATTTTCGTTGCGTTCACGGTGATTTTTCAGATCCTGCTGTCTTCAACTACATCGAGACGCCTGAAGAGGCAACGGCATCGTTCGACGCGGTTTCTGAACAATTGCTTTTTTGCGGACATAGTCATCAGCCGGGAATTTTTGTCATCGGCACCAAGGGAATACCCCATGCGTTGGACCCACAAGATTTTACGTTAGAGTTGGGAAAACGCTATATTGTGAACGTAGGCTCGGTGGGATATCCGCGGGGTGGAGATCCTCGCGCTTCATACGTGATTTTCGATGAGGAAGCGGGCTCGGTTCGCTTTTTTAAGATATCCTACGACTTCGAGGCGTTCTGCGCGGCTGCCGCGAGAAAGCATCTCGGGTCCGATGAAATTCCGCTCCTGCGAAGATCGCAGACGAGCGCGTTGGGGTCCGTGCGCGAGGGTCTTGATTTTTCTCCCGATGCGACCGCCAGAGTTGCGGGCGAGGTCCTCGAAAGCGATGTTACCACGCTCCTTAAAAAACAAACGGCAGTGTGGAAATGGCTCGCCATCGTCGCCATGGTTGCAGGGGTGCTGATTGCTGTGCTTGCAGGAGCCTTTGTTTTGCGAGCGGGCACCAAGTCTGTGGCTTTTCCTTCTGAGCGCGTGGCACCGTTGACCGCGATGGCGCACGTTTGGCCTGATGGGAACTTACTGCCCCCACTTTCTGCCCGAACCCTGGGGGGCTTTTCTTCCTCTCCTTTTCGCTTGATACTAAACGATTCGCGTACCCAGTCCGTTGAGGCAACCAAGCTCGATGAAACTCGTACGTGCGTCACGGTTTCTAGTACCACATCCGTAGCGGACGTGGTCTTTGAAAGTCCAGAAATCGAATGTCATGCCGGAGATCGCTTTGAGGTTATTTCGAAGGTCTCCTTCGACGAAAATTTCAAAGGAGAGCTGGCCATGACGGTAAAGGTTATTAAAGGTTCGGCAAGTGACCGCGGATCGGAGCGTGTGGTCATGACGAAAAGCTTTGGCAACACCGTGGGTCTTCGTGATGAGAATTTGCCGGTTGCGCTACGGGGGCTTCCCAATGCGGAAGGATGGTGGATTGCCCGCGGAACCACCGAGGGCATGCCTGCTGGGGGATACTTGATCCGCGTTGAGCTGAGCGGCCGATTCACCGGCAAAGTGAAAATAGGCGGTGTAGCGGTGAGGCGGAAATGAGCGACATGACGAATGGTAACATGGAAATGCGCACGGTGGTAGCGGTTTGCACCGCGCCTGGACAAGCGGGAATTGCGGTTGTGCGTATGTCTGGGGCAATGGCGTATGGGATTGCAGACGCCTTCTGTGCTGATGCAGCGGTGAAGCCATCGCAGATGGAAGCGGGAACGTTTCGCCTTTTTCGTCTCCGTGATCCTGCCGATGGCGGGTTAATCGACGAAGCGCTGATCCTCGCCTTTCGAGCCCCGCATAGTTACACGGGTGAGGACGTGGTCGAGTTTCAGACGCACGGTGGCAGAGTCCCCGTGATGCGGGTGATGAAGGCGCTGATTGCCTGCGGTGCCGAACCTGCAGGGCCGGGCGAATTCTCGCGTCGCGCTTTTCTCAACGGACGCATGGATCTGAGTATGGCTGAGGCGGTCATGGATGTCATCGGCGCGCAATCAGAACGTGCAGGCCGCGCGGCGGCCGAACAACTGGGTGGGTCGTTGGGACGCCGACTCGACGCGTGCTATGATGCGCTCATGGAAGTTTGCGCCGACATCGAGGCGTCACTTGATTTCGCCGATGATGAATCGAATTCAATTCTCGAGCCTGTAGGAATTTCAGAACGACTGGGTTTGGTTCGGGAGAATCTTTTTGAACTTGCTGCGACGTGGCGCGAGGGCATGCTCCTTCGCGAGGGCGCGCTGGTTGTGCTGAGCGGCATTCCGAATGCCGGAAAGTCGACGCTCTTCAATGCTATGCTCGGCGTGCTCCGATCGATTGTCACCGACATCCCTGGCACAACGCGTGATTCAATTGAAGAGACCATGCTTCTTGATGGCATACCGCTCCGTATGGTCGATACGGCGGGATTGCGCGACACGGAGTCCTCGATAGAGCGACTCGGTGTCGATCGCGCTGTTCAACTCATTCAGTCAGCAGATTTGAATTTGCGGCTCATCGATATGGCGGCCGATCACGAGCACCAACTCGATTGGATACGTGATGGTTCTTACGCACTAGCGAAGACGCTCGTCATTCTCAGCAAGGCGGACATTGCTCGCGGGGGCAGTGTGCAGACTCTGCCACGGCGCATCCGCGAAGCAGGCTACGATGTCGTGGTGGTGTCGGTCAAGGATGGATCGGGACTTGAGGAGTTGAAGTCGGCAATGAAGCGCAAGATCGTGGGTGATGGGTTCCACGATGCATCGCAGGGCGTGGCGGTGTCCGAACGCCACCACGGACTTCTTGAAAAAGCAATGACGGAAGTTGAGGTTGCGCTGTCATTATATGGCAGAGATGGCGGGGATTCGGCTGTGTTTTGTGCACAAGCACTCCGTGCGGCAGCAGAGGCGCTTTCGCAGATTACGGGGCGCGTCTATTCCGACGATCTCCTCGATCGCATCTTCTCGCGTTTCTGTATTGGAAAGTAGGTAATCGGTCAGGCACAGGGGGCTGTGCCTGAACGATTACAGTCGCTAGTCGCTAGACGTTATCTGAGTTCTTTGCACTCTCAATTTCCAACAGCCAACACTCAAATCCAATTTCCAAGTGGGAAACTTCGGTCAGACCGTCTACGATCTTACGTTATTATCGTAGATTTCGCGAGCGGTCATTCATTATTAGAAGAGGAAATTGAGCTTGCGACAGAAAAGTAGGATAAGCCTCAATTTAGGGAGGTCAGAACTCGCTACTTCTCCCCTGTGGCTGGCCTCGGTGAGGCCGGAATCGTCCGCGATCATCGATCGCGGCTACAGGCTCGCCACTCGCAACTCACTACTTCCCCCCGATCAACAGACTTCACTAGCGACTAGCAACTAGCGACTAGCGACTGTACTCGGTCAGTGACGGGGGGCACCCCCCCGTCACTGACCGAGTACGGAAAGTCGTTCGATATAACTTGACTTCCACTCGCCGATATTCTAGTTTGTGCCGCCACATAAGCAGATCGGATTGTCGGCTTGGTTGGAGTCTGTCTTCGTGGTTACGCAGAGATCAAAAAATGAAAACAACAGCGCGAATCGAATTTGAAGGAAAACAGATCCACCTCCCTATCGTGACAGGAATCGAAGGAGAGCGGGCTATTGATATCTCCACGTTACGAGACACGACCGGCATGATTACGCTGGACGAAGGATACGGCAACACGGGATCTTGCATGAGTCGGATTACGTTCATCGATGGCGATAAGGGTGTTTTGCGTTATCGGGGCGTCCCCATAGAGGAGTTGGCGGAGAAGGCCTCCTTTGTGGAAACAGCCTATCTTTTGATATATGGCAAGTTGCCAACTGCGGCAGAACTCAAGCTGTTTTCGAATGCGCTAACGCAAAACGAGAACCTCCACGAGGACATGAAATACCATTTTGAGGGGTTCCCGTCTAATGCCCATCCGATGGCCATTTTGTCGGCAATGATTAATGCCAGCAGTTGCTTCTATCCTGGCTTGTCCATTGGCAAACCGACAGCACCCTTCTTCGATCTTCATGCCGCACGGCTCATCTCGCAAGTGCGCACTATTGCCGCGTTCTCGTATCGCAAGTCGCACGGAATGCCGATTATCTATCCGAAGCCTTCCAATAAGTATGTGGCCAATTTCTTGCACATGATGTTTTCGGATCCCTACGAAGATTACGCCTCGAACCCAGCGGTGTTGCGTGCGTTAGAACTGATTCTCATTCTGCACGCGGATCATGAGCAGAATTGTTCAACCTCTGCTGTCCGGATGGTCGCGTCGAGTCAAGCCAACCTACTTGCCAGTGCTGCGGCCGGCGTGAGCGCCCTTTGGGGGCCGTTGCATGGTGGTGCCAATCAGGCGGTGATTGAGATGCTACAAGACATCCATTGCTCCGGAGATGATGGGACGCGATTTATCGCTGCCGCTAAAGACAAGAGCGGCGGAGCGCGCCTTATGGGATTCGGCCACCGCGTCTATCGGAACTACGATCCGCGTGCGACGATCCTCAAGTGCGCGTGCGACGATCTTTTTCGGGAGCTTCAGATCACCGATCCTCTGCTCGATATCGCCCAACGACTGGAAGCGTGCGCGTTGCAGGATCCGTATTTCATCGAACGGAAGTTGTACCCGAATGTCGATTTTTACAGTGGCATCATTATGCGGGCTATCGGAATCCCGACCGAAATGTTCACGGTCGTTTTTGCCATGGGGCGTATGCCCGGATGGATCGCCAACTATAAAGAAATCATGGACGCGCCCAAGACGCGCATCTACCGTCCTCGTCAGATCTATACGGGACCCACGCTGACCCATTACGTGCCTTTAGCGGATCGAACCTAATCTTCTTCAGAACTCACTAATTTTGGGATTTTCCGGTGTTTTGTGTCGCAAGTTCAATTC
>CAZUAY010000196.1:0-7477 GCA_964618405.1 uncultured Lentisphaerales bacterium | reverse complement strand
CTCGCGACTGTACTCGGGCAGTCAACGGGGGCACCCCCCGTCACTGACCGATTACGTCTACCGCGTCAAATAACGCGCCAAGCCTACAACCAACGGCATGGTGATAATTGAGATCAACGTTGAATACGAGACCAGACCAACCGAGAGGATGGTGTCTTGATCGAACTTTGCGGAAAACATGGTCGTCGCCGCAGCGGTCGGTGCGCTAGCAGCAATGATACAGGCCACCACCATCGTCTGATTGCGGACGCCCAGCAACAACATCAGCCCGAGCAAAAGTAGCGGCACAACCAAAAGCCGAAGAAACATCACCCAGTAGACTCGAGCATCTTTCATAACGTGACTAAATTGCGCATCTGCCAAGTAATAACCAATAATAAGCATCGGTAATGGCGTGTTTAATTCGGCCATCGCCTGCATAGGCTTGACCACAAGCGCAGGAAGTGTCACGGAGCTAATAAAAAAAACAAAGCCGATAAACACCCCGATGACACCGGGATTCAAAATTAAGTTTTTGGCAGTAACATGGCGGCTTTCGCCACTCATCAGCACGAGCCCATAGCTCCAGAGAAATAAGTTGAAAACCGCAATCACCGCTGCACCGTAGAAAACACCATCTTCTCCGAGCAACGCCCGCTGCAAGGGTATCGCCATGTAACCCGCATTCGTAAACACAAGCGAAAACCGCAGGACCCTCTTGCGACGATCGGTGGGATCATGAACCACAGTATGGGCGAAAGCGACGTTAAGGAGATGATAGGCGAGGCCAACCAAAAAAGCCACGCCTAACACGCCCAACATCTGCCGATTGAATTCGCGCTGAAATGAGATGATGAGCAGACAAGGTGCCACCGCATAAAGCACGAGATCAGTCATGCCTCTGACTGCCTCGGGCTTCAACAATCTCGTCTTGTTACAGATAAATCCGATGGCAATGAGAATGAAGAGGATAGCAACCTGCTGGCTTACAATAAGAAAACTCTCAAGCATGGTCGCTCAACTTATTGATAAATCCATCAGCATATCCTGCTTCATCAAACTGGATCACGCCATCATTCAGCATCTTTCGCAGGCTCTGATTCCTCGGTAACTGGAGCAGGCGTCTCGACAACAGGAGCAGGTGTTTCTACCACACCTTGTTCAGCCGGCACTGCTGGTACTTCTTCTGCAGCCTGAGTCTTTTCGGAAGCGACTGGCTTTTCTGCTTTGGGAGCTGGCTTGTCGGCCTTTTTACGTTGATCCTTTGCATTTCGCTTTGCTGGATCAGCATAGAACGGATGTTCGGCCGCAAGGGCGAGAACACCGTTGAAATACTCAATGACGTAAGCGCGTTCGGTTACGAATGCTACCTGCTTGAGAATACCTTCGGCCGCTTCGGGGGCAGAATCCGCTTGGATCAGATCGGCCAGCATCTCGGTCTTGGTGCATCCAGGATGCTCGGTAATGTAGTCAATAATCTTCGTAAGTTCAGGCACAGTTGCCGTTGTCCCGAGAGGGGTCGGCGCCTTGTGCATCACGAACTCTTCCCGTCTCGGGTCTGATGCACGGAAGAGGGATAGCTTACGGCTACGGAGGCCGCCACGGACCGCAAAGAATAGCGAAGCAGTCTGTATCGTTTGCTCGCGATCCCAAGCACGGGAAATTGCGTTGACCAAGCTGGGGTCTGTGATCGTCTTTGCGGTCGTATGCGTGGCCGTAACCTGACGCTCTGAACGCAGCATCTTGGGAAGCATGGTGCGACTGAAGAACTCTTCGGCATCCTCAAGGGACATCTTCTGAACTTGGGCCTGCGTATCCTCTTGTTCCGATTCGACAGCCGGAGTAGATTCGCCTTCTGGAACGACTTCGACAGGCTTCTTCTGCTCGCCCTTCTTCTTCGGTTCGGCTTGGGGCTTGAGGAAATAAACGGTCTGCTTCGAAGACTCTTGCTTCCATTGCTCAATCGCTTCGGGAGTGCTGACGAGCTCAATTCTTGCGCGATACGCCTCTTCCGATTTGCCAGCGCACTCGGTGCGGAGCATCCACTGGATCTTCTTATTGTAGCTGTGGTGGTTCGGTGGAGCAAGGAGCTTGCCCGTGAAGCCGCAGCGTGCCACCGACGTAAAGTTTCCGGAAGGCGGCTCAACCGTAATCTCCTCGGAATCAAAAAATTCGGCGAAGTGCGTAGTGATAGCATGAGCGCGAACTTCGTCTTCGCTCAGTGCAAACCACCCACACTTGCCACACTGGTGAAAGCGCTTGTCCTTGTTCTCGGCATCGAACTCCAACCGAACTTCCGTCGAATCAGGATTGTCGAAGAACAACTTCACTAAATCGCGTAGCGGAATGGCACGATGGCCTCCCTGAACTTTGTGCGCGATGACAGAGAGAGCCTTTTGATCGGGTAAAAACCGGATTTCAAAGGGAACGGGTGTCGGCGGCGTACGGTCGTACTGACGAAATTCCGAACGCGGGGGACGGTCTTCGTATGAACGCTGAGGCGCAGAAAACTCCCTGCGTGGACTTGCAGCCACGGGAGCGCTGGGGATTTCACGGCGTGGATCCACGAAACCGGGACGTTCGTCCCGTCCTTGCGGTCGTGGCCGACGTTCCTCTCGTGAACCACGACCTTCATCGCGGCCACGATCATAACGAGAACCTCCGCGACTCGGACGTGAGTCCCTTGAGTCTCGATCGTCTCGAGATGTATACGTGTTGAAATTCGCCTGTTGGCTATCCGAAGACTTTTTCGCCCAATCGGGGGAGAGAGTCAGACCTTCGAGAAAGCTTGCTTCCTTGTCGCCATCGCTCATTTTCACCTCTGCACTGCCTGCTATGATCTAATAAACGGCGCAATTCTAGCCACTTTATCCGAAAAGGTCAAGAAAGCATTGCAGATTTCTTACTTTTCAATTAGCCTTTTATCGCTGCATGACTTAGAATAGGAGTTTTTCAGGAGACAGCGATAATGACACTAAGCGAATTACGACCAGGACAGGTTGCCGTCGTGACAGGATACGGAGCCGAAGGAGAAGGTTTAGACAGTGCAACGACAAGGCAATACAGGGCCAAGTTGCTGGCGCTCGGACTCACAAGAGGCGCCAAAGTGCGTTTCATCCATGAGGCGCCCCTCGGCGACCCGATTGAAATCGAAGTCCGCGGCTTCCATCTATCACTTCGCAAAGCCGAAGCCTCCGTATTAAACGTCAGGCAAATCATCGTTTGATGCAGCAAATACGCTCTCACCGTAGCTAGTTTCACAAACTAGAAATCTGAAATGAAAAAAAAGTGCGATCTCGACACCCCCTGCCTCGTGTTAGACCTGAATGTTCTTGAACGCAACCTTCAGAGGATGCAGGATATTACCAACCGGGCCGGTAAGTCTCTGCGCCCTCATGCAAAGACCCACAAGTGCTCATCTCTGGCGCGCATGCAAATCCAAACAGGAGCAAGCGGTATTTGCGTCGCAAAGGTTTCCGAAGCCGAAGCGCTGGTGAAAGCCGGTATTAAAGGAATTCTTATCACCGGACCGGTCGCGACACCAACGAAGATCGCGAGGCTTGTCGGTCTCGTGGCCGACTCTCCTTCCCTCATGACGGTTGTTGACAACCGAGACAGTGTTGATTTACTGGATGCGGCATTGCGCCAAAAAGGTATGTCGATGGATGTCCTTCTTGATATCGATGTCGGACTGCATCGCACGGGGGTAAAACCATCCGATGCGCTGGAGCTCGCCACTCATATCCTTTCCTGCCCTACCCTGCGGCTCAGAGGGATACAGGCATACGCCGGGCACGTGCAACATATCCGTTCGTTTGATTCCAGAAAAGCCGCTTCACACAAACAACTGCAGGAAGTGGTTCCCGTGTTTCGTAGATTGCAGGCGCTTGCGAGTACCTGCACGATCTTCAGTTCTTCCGGCACCGGAACCTTCAACATGGATCTCGATATTCCTGAAGTAACAGAGATTCAAGCAGGATCTTATACCTGTATGGATGCGGAATATCTTGCCATCGGATGGGCAGAGAACTCAGCGCAAGGTGCGCCATTTGACCCCGCCTTACGATTGCTGACAACGGTTGTGAGCACAAACCAAAGCGAGTTCGTCACGGTGGACGCTGGGTTGAAGTCACTCTACAAAGATGGTGGGGTGCCGCTCGTTATGGGAGCTGAGCATTCCGGGATGGTCTATGAATGGTTCGGCGATGAGTATGGAAAAATCCTCTGCCCCGGCAACATCGCGATTCCACCCATTGGAACCGTCTTAGAACTTGTGACTTCGCATTGCGATCCAACCGTCAATCTCTTTGATCGATACGCTCTCACAAAGGACTCCGAAGTCGTTGGCGACTGGCCAATCGACCTCAGGGGATGCAGCCAGTAAAAGTTTTCGGCAAACCGCTTAGCGCGGTGATTTCTCCAGTAGCTCGCGCGCATGATCGAGCGTAACCGAGGTGAGATCCACACCGCCGAGCATTCGGGCAATTTCATTCACGCGATCTTTTTCGGACACGGGACGGATGTGCGTCTGCGTACGGCCATCCTCGACCTGCTTCGTTACCGCGAGGTGGCAGAGTCCCCACGCTGCCACCTGCGGCAGATGCGTGATGCAGATGACTTGATGCGTCTTCCCAACAGCGGCGAGCTTCGCGCCAACGGTGTTGGCGATTTCACCGCCAACATTCGCGTCGATCTCGTCGAAAACAAGCACCGGCGTCTTGTCGTGTTCAGCCAACACCGTTTTGAGCGCAAGCATGACACGCGAAATTTCACCGCTTGAAGCAATCTGCCGGAGCGGACGCATCGCTTCGCCGGGATTCGGAGCAAATCCAAATTCTACAGCGTCGCGTCCACTTTCACGATCGGTCGCCGTAAGGGAACAATCAATGCGGAAGGCCGCATGCGGAAGGCCGAGATCAGACAGTTGCTTCGAAACAGCTTCTGCGAGCTTTCCACAGGCCTTCACACGCACTGCAGTTAATGCCGTGGCGGCAACATCGAGCCGCTTGTCGGTCTCACCAATCTTCACGTCAAGGGCTGCGATCTGCTCGCCGCGCGATT
Source organism: uncultured Lentisphaerales bacterium (assembly GCA_964618405.1). Classification (GTDB taxonomy): domain Bacteria; phylum Verrucomicrobiota; class Kiritimatiellia; order RFP12; family UBA3636; genus JBBQIY01. Next base: position 2,437 of record CAZUAY010000196.1, on the reverse strand, counting down.
CGAGGTCGCCCGCACGGGTCTGTGCTTTCTCGTAAAAGATCAAAACATCGTCAATTGTCCGCCCGTATTTGCGCTTCAGTTTTTCGACAAGCGTCATGCGTTCGTCAAGCCACTGCATACGCTCGGGCGATGCGTCAATGCGCGAGAGATTAGAAACAATCGCTTGAGAAAGTTCATTGAGCTGGATCGACGCTGAGCGAGCTTCTTCAAGCCATTGCTTCGATTCGGCTGAGCCATGACGCTGCATCGCTTCGATGGTGCGGATCACGGCTGCCATGACATCGACGGTCGAGCCTTCGCCTTCAGAAAGCATTTGCGTCACGCCTGAGCCCAACTCGAGAAGTTGCGCAGCATTCGCCGATTCGGTGTGCTCGGCAACAAGCGCGTCGCCATCGGTATCGGGGGAAAGTTCTGCTTCGCTAATCTCCTTAATCTGATACTTGAGCAAATCGAGTTCGCGCGCAACCGAGGTGCTATCACCCGAGAGCTCTTCGCGCTTCTGTAAGAGCAATCGACGCTCGCGCCAGATCCCAGAGAAAACCTCGCGGGGTGTTTGGCAGTGACCGAAGGAATCCAGTGCATCGAGTTGGAATAACGGATTGAGGAGAGACTGATTATCGTGAGGGCCATGCATATCCACGAGCAACTCGCCGATGCGACGTAAGGTCTGAACGGTGGCAGGGCCATTGTTGACGAGGCAGCGTCCTGACCCTGACACCGAAAGGGTTCTGCGGAGTATGAGGATACCCGCCTCACAGGGATCGATGCCGGCCTCCTCCAGAATGGGTGCCACGAGAGCAATGATTTCTGGGGTCAGTAAAAACTCAGCCATCACAGATCCCTGCTGGGCTCCGTGCCGGATGATCGAGTGATCGGCTCGGCCACCGCAAAGCAGATCAATAGACCCAATGAGCACGGATTTTCCTGCGCCTGTCTCACCGGTCACGACCGTGAGGCCCGCTCCGAAAGTGATTTCGGCACGTTCCACTACGGCAATATCTTTGACTGAGAGCTTTTCTATCACACCCTCTAGGATACCATTCCCACCGCCTTCGGTTCAAGCGAAGACTACCGTTGCCGGCGATTCTAATCAACTATAAACGAGATGCAAAGTTAAAAAGCTCAGAAAAGCGGGAAGCACCCCTTTTCGGAGTCATACTGGATTCCCTCGTGCGCGTCCGTTCACCGGATGATAAGTTGGGTTCCCTGATAAACATATTCAAAGCAGCCCATGTCGACGGTTCCGACCATCTTGTCGAGGCGTGGGTTTCCATCGAGATCGACGGCACCCGTCATCCAAGGTCGGTTCACGCCTACATTTCGAGCTGGTGACATCGGGCCCAACTGATATTCCCCAGGGATGTGTTCCAGACCGAAGCCGCTGCCTGCGGAGACAAACCGTGGATCGATCGTGATGTTGGAGACATCCCAGCCTACCTTGGTCGGCGTCGTGCAGCAATGGTCGAAGGACAGCACACCGCTTTTCTCTTTCCAGTTGTCGATTTCGTTGCCATAGATAATGCTGTTTTCGATTGTCAGGACAGCGCTGGCACCTTCCACGCGAACCCCATCCGGCGTGTTGCCGATAAACGTACTCGATGCCAGACTTAAGGATTTATTGCCATAAGCGCCGCCGCCGCCGGTATCACTTCTGGCTCGATTGCCGTAAAGCAGACAATTGACGAGGTTCACGTTGAAAGCACCTCCGCCATAGTGGATCGTATAATTGTGCGCGAACACCGTATTCGTGGCGTAGCCTCCGTACATCCCTCCGCCATTGTTGCTGCGATTGCCGATGATCCGGCAATTGGCCACAGAAGAAAATGTGGAGAGGTCATAGACGCCGCCCCCGAATCCCTGTTGCCCAGGTGTGATCGGCGTTTCGTTGGCGACGATATCGCAGTTGTCCAACATGGAATAGCGCCCAGCACCGCCGCCTCGGTCGGCCCGGTTGCTGACGATCATCGAATCGTAAACATAGATCCGGTTGTCGGCGTTCATGCCCCCCACACCACCGCTTTGCACATAATCGTCTGTTCCCAAAGCAGAAGATGCAACATTGTTCGAAATGAGGCAGCCGTACAAAATACCACACCATGCACCACCGCCGCTTAAAGCCGTATTGCCGATTAATTCGCAGTTGTAGAGCGTACCACGGGACACGCCCCCGCCGCGCGGATAACCTTCTTTTTGAACGAATCGGTTACCAATAAAGCGGCAGTTGTAATACGTGCCACCGTAGGCACCAGCTCCACCATACTCCCACAGTCCATGTGCGACGTTGCCAGCAATTACGCAATTGGAAACCGTCGCCGAAGCCACCGCAAAGACCCCGCCGCCGCAAAGCTGGGTGAAGTTGTACGTCTGGATGTACGTAAGCGTGGCACCGTTGGTCAAAGTGAAGCCGATCAGTTTGGCACTAGAACTCCCAAGATAG
>CAZUAY010000195.1:0-7705 GCA_964618405.1 uncultured Lentisphaerales bacterium | reverse complement strand
TTGACCTTGAGGATGTCAAGACCCTGCTTCCGAGTTATGACAAGGATCGTGGTTCTCTGATTCCCGTGTACAGTAAGCAGAACGATATTTCTGTTTCTTGGCCGGATAATCTTAAGCAGGCTTTGGTCGAACATCGTTTAGACGACTCCGCTGTAACGTTACTCGTAAACCTTTTCGATGATTTTCAGGAGAAGTACACACAGGCCATTCGTGGTTTTCTTGAAGACGGATTGGCCGCCTCTAGATTACTAAAGGAACAATTCTCGGCATTCAGCGAGCTGGTGATTGAAATCTGCAGGTGTGCCAAAGGCGACAGGAATCGCGAGTTTCTGTTACGCCCCCTGTTAGACATCGGTTCTGTGCCTGTAGAAGGTGGTCCTGTGGCGTCGATTGTAGCCCCCTGGCATCCGCTACGGTTGGCCGCAATGGCCAATAAGGCGTTGCAGGTTACGGGTCTTATCCGACACTTGATGACGGCGGAAAGCATTTTCTTCGGCGATACCAAACTGTACTTCGAGGAGTTGAAAGCGGAGCTTGATCACCCTTTCTATCCGGAACTGGTCGTAGGGTGGCGCGAGACCAAGCCAGAGCTCTTATCGCTGGCAGATTTCTATCTGGATTATTCTCTGCATGAGCCGCCGATTGTGCAACAAGATGCCTATGCCGACACGAACGAAAACCCCAACGCCTGTGCCTTACGCGTGATTGATATTCTGAAGCGCTATCTGGCGCTACATCCCCACGAGCAGGCCAATCTTTCGGTGGTTCTCTACAATTGCGATTCTGCTCGGCTTCCGCAGGCGATCGTCGATAAAATTCAGGAGCTGCACGAGGATGACGGCGATATGCGCTGTCAAGTCGTGCTGCGGCATCGGGAAGGGAGCAAACTCCGCGAGCTTTATGAGCGGATTATTGAGAGCACGGACACCGACGCGGACTCGTTCGTAGCCAGCGAGGCAACGCGTGATTTCATGGCTCGCCTCCGGATCGGGATTATGGCCGACGAAGCTCCGCCCCCAGAAGATTCGGATGGCCCACCAACGGACATCGTCTTTCTTCAAGATGTGATTGCCCGCCATGCCCAAGTAGAATGGTATCCCGAGCCGTCGCGACCCGTGGATTGGGAGATGTGGATTCCACCGCGTTGGTCGCGTCGCCGTCCTGCTGCATCTGACGATCTGAAATCGGTGGTTTATCTTTGTTGTCCAGTCGCATCAAAAGAAGGGTGGAATTATCTCACAGCACTAACAACGTTTTTTAAGGGAGACTGGGACGGGAATGAAGACCTTCGATTGCTGCCCGCTCGTCAGTTGAATTTCAATGACCCTACGACCGCATCGATTTTTAAGGAGATTCATAATCTCGGAACATGGGTCGTGAATTATGACGAGCTTCTGGATCGGAGACAGCTTGTGAATCAACATGTAAAGGTGATTCGCTATAAGCAGACGGAGACGCAAGGACGGAACATGCTAATCTCGTCCAACTGCTCCACCAATCTCTTGCATCGCATGGTTGTGAAACGGCTTGAAAATTTAACGCTTGGTCTCGATAGCGATAGTCTGAATGCATTAGCAAAACGCTTTATCGACGACGCGAATCTTGTCTCGGGAGACTTAGTCCTGCGGGCAGCAAAACGCGGTAAAAACGCGAGTGAACTTATTGGTGTCGTTCTCAGTAAACATCTGATCCAGAAGGAAATTGGAGATGGTCGGTTTTTTGGCTGGTATTTTCTCGATGACTATGCGAATTGGCTCGGACAGAAAGAAGAGCAAATCGCAGATATTCTTGCCCTCTCACCGGAAGAAGCGGAAGATGGATCGAAACGGCTGGCAGTGGTGATCTCGGAGTCTAAATATATCGATCTCGGTAACCTCTCCGAAAAACGCAAAGAGTCGCAAAAACAGTTGCGCCAAACGCTGGAGCGTATTGCGAAAGCGTTGTTCGGTGATCCCGGACGGCTGGATCGCGATATTTGGCTCAGTCGTTTTTCAGACATGGTGCTTAACGGGATTCATTTCCCAGCGAATGCGCAACTTCAGCTTTCTGAATGGCGACGGGCCATCCGTGAGGGCGAATGCGCTATTTATTTGCGGGGATATTCGCACGTGTTTGTCTCGGGGCCTACAGATTGTCCGGAATGCTCTGATTTTGCCGCCGTTGCCGAGTCAGAGAACTCATATCAAGAAGTGTTTTCGAGAGCCAAACTACGCGAGTTAATTTTAAGCTATAACCAACGAACGGATCCGGTAGACGTAAGAAGATCTGTTGCTGATTCTGATATCTGGTCTGAGGCGCAGAAGGTGTACAAGCTGCCCGCCAGCAGGATCACAACGTTGGTGACAACACCGCCAAGTCACCCTAAGTCGCAGTCAAAGCCTACAAAAACCACCGCAACAACCGGCATCTTGGATACGATCCCGTCTGCAGAATCCGTAGCAATACCGGCAATAGAAATTGCTTCGTCTCCTGCTGAGGCATCCACAAACGCGAGCGTGCAAACAATTTTCACCAGCGTCGAAACGACAGTTTCTGCAGATGGCACACAAGAGGAGATGGCTTGGCTTAAAGAAACAGAGAGTCGAACGAAGGGCGCTCTTCAGCAGTTTCAGCTCCAGTCTAAATTGCTCTCATCCAAGTTAACCCCGAATGCCGCCTTGCTCAAGTTTCAAGGCAGTGCGCAGTTAACCGTTGATCAAGTCCTGAAAAGACGCTCTGAATTCCTAACCACGCATGGCTTGAAGCTGATTTCCGTGAGTGCCGAACCAGGCCTTGTCGCGTTGGCGGTGTCGAGGCCATCCCGTAAGGTGCTCAACATTGCTGATGTATGGGCCGAGTGGCATCCCGACGTGACAAACGGTAATTTGGATCTTCTAATAGGCGTCAAGGAGGACGATGGGGGCTTGCTCTTGTATTCCCCAAAACGTCATGCTCCTCATGCACTGATTGCGGGAACTACGGGCAGCGGGAAGTCCGTCCTCATGCAGAATATCGTCTTGTCCATCGCCGCGACCAACACACCGCAACAGGCGAAACTGATTATCATTGATCCCAAACAGGTTGATTACCTTGCGTTCTCGGCTCTCCCCCATCTCTCTCACGGTATTGTGGATGAACAATCACACGCAATCACCGTGTTGGAAGGACTCGTGCAGGAAATGAATCGACGCTATGGGGTCATGAAAGCCAACAAGGTGACGAATATTTTCGATCTGATGGCCAAACCAGACGCGACGGAGATACCGCCGATGCTTTGGGTTATCCATGATGAGTTTGCAGAATGGATGATGACGGAAGCATACAAGAGCAGTGTTTCGGATATCGTAAGCCGTTTGGGTGTTAAAGCCCGTGCAGCAGGAATCTATTTGATTTTTGCTGCGCAACGACCTGATGTGGGTGTTATGCCGATGCAGTTACGCTCTAATCTTGGAAACCGTCTTATCCTCCGGGTTGATAGCGAAGGGACGTCTGAAATAGCCCTCGGAGAGAAAGGCGCAGAACAACTCCTTGGGAAGGGACACATGGCTGCCAAACTTGAGGGAGAATCGGGGCTGATCTATGCACAAGTGCCGTTCGTGTCGCCAGATTTTGTTGCTTCACAGGTTGCCGCAATATGTGAGAAATATTGTGGGAGCCCGTCCTCCTAACTCAGCATTTTTGAAAGGGCGATGATGCTCTCGGCAGTTTTCGTGATTTCGTCGAGTGTATTCGTGATGCCCAAACTAAAGCGAATACTTTCCTCTGCTCTTCTACTGGAATGGGACATTGCAGAGATGACGTGTGAAGGCGTTATCGCACGTTGCATACAGGCAGAACCAGAGGAAACGCAGATGCCTGCCTGGTCCAAGAACGCAAGCACCGCAGTATTGTCTAATCTCGGCAAGTGAATGTTGGCTGTATTGGGCAATCTGTTGAGTGGATGTCCATTAACTGTAGCACCACAAATGGATTTAAGAATAAGTTCTTCCAGCCGATCTCGAAGCGGGGCTACCGTGATTTCATAGTCATGGAGAAATGCTGCGGCTTTTGCCGCTGCAAATCCAAGTCCAACAATGTAAGGGACGTTTTCTGTTCCTCCCCGTCGGGTCTGTTCTTGATTCCCACCATGAAGTAGAGGATGAAAAGGAGCTTGGGCGCGTACATACAAAGCGCCAACCCCTTTTGGTGTTCCAAGTTTATGGCCAGAGATGGACAGATAGTCAGCAGTTACATGCTGCATGTCTACGGGAACTTTTCCAACAGCTTGAACGGCATCGCAATGAAACAAAACGCCGCGTTCGTGGCAGGCAAGGGCAATGTCTGAAATGGGGAAAATTACACCTGTTTCGTTGTTCGCCCACATCAGAGAAACGAGTGCGGTGTCAGGAGTCAGCGCACGACTTAATTCGTCAACAGAGAGTAGCCCGCCTGGATCGACAGGGAGATAAGTGACTTTATATCCGATTTTCTCATAGGCGGAGCAACAGGCTAAAACAGAAGCGTGTTCAACCGTGGATGTGATAATGTGCCTTTTTGTGGGTTGAGCAGTCAGCGCGGCATGGAGCGCGGTGTTGTTGCTTTCTGTTGCGCAAGAAGTGAAAAGAATTTCCGAAGGCAAAGCATTGATTAGAGATGCCACTTGGATTCTTGATGCTTCAATTGCCTTTCTCGGAGCGGAGCCAAATCGGTAGTTGCTTGAAGGATTCCCCCATTCATTCACGAAATAAGGCATCATCGCCTCAATCACGCCGGGCAAGATTGGAGAGGTCGCATTGTGATCCAAGTAAATCATAATAGTGGGTTTCGGAGTATCTGCATCTATCAGCATGTAGCGAACTTAACGCGATGCACGCAGACTGTCATGGATCCGAGGTTTTCATTTGAAAGTAAGTTTATTATGTCACAGAAAAGTGAGTGGCGCAAGAAATGACCTAACTTGCGATTAGGAACGCGAATTGCGTGTTGGGATGTCGCTGTCGCCGAATCAAGAAGGTAAAGGCATGGCAACTACAGGAGGAGTTGTCGGGTTTATCGCCTTACTTCTTTGGCTTATGATTGTGATGAATAGGCCGTGCAGACCGGATCTATGGGAGTTTTTACTGCAAGGATCGAAAAGTTTTAGACAGGAGGACATGATTAGCGGCAGCAATATCTCTGAAGTCCATGGATATTGTGTCGTCATCAGCCACCTGCGCCCAGAAGATTTTTGCCAGCGCGAGCGCTTGGCTCCAGATTTCACGTTCCTCTGGCGGTGAAGCAATCAATTTAATACGATGAAAAGGAAGCGTTCCGTCCACTCCCGGACGGTAACTCATGGGTAGCATATCGTAGAGAGGGGAGAGCGTCAACGGAGGCTCTGGATTGAGAAATAGGGAGATGTTCCCGTAGTGCATATCGCTATTCCCTATCACTGAACCAAACCACCAATAAAGCGAGAGCCGCTTTGCTTCTTCATCACGGAGCCAGCCTGCGCTCCGTAACTTCCCCGCAGCCCGGTTCCAAGGTAAACCGTTAATTCCCAAGTAAGCAGCATCGAGAGCTTCTAAAGAGATAACGGCACGTCTACCCGAACTTCCGCATCGATCAAAACGTTCTGATTCAAGGAACGTTCTGCCAGCCGCTTGTACAATGCTGCTGCGGGCGCAGGACTCCCCCGCGTGAGTAAGAACTTGGTTTGCATGATACTCTGCATGTAGCAGATCAGCCCAACGCTGGGCCTCGGGTTGATCCGTTTTGCCACTGAATTTAACAAGTACATGACGCAAGCGCATGGACATATCACAGACGGTTGCAAGAAACTTGGGCTGCTCACCAGCAGCAGAAGAACCGGGCCACTCCCCATGCAGTGCTCGCTCGGCAAATACAGGATAGTCTCGCTCCCGCTCCTTCTCCTGTATAAAACAACCCGTTTGCTCAGACAAATCCTGACTGCGCGCAAGCATCTCCTGTCCGATCACAAAAGCACCCGGCATATCTTCTCCATAACGACAGAGCGCTTCCAAAACCTGAGCGTCATTCCAATCCGATGGATTGACTTGCGCATTCAGCGCCCGTGCATGAGACCGAGCAAAGCTCCTTCCAAGAAACCCCCGAGGCCGCATATCCTGAAGAAACCACGGAAGCCCGGGATAGACGCCATCCTTGAAATCATCACCTCGCAAGGATTTCCACGGCTTCTCCTGAGAGAACACATACTTGCCACCTGAAATTGCAAACAAAACACCCAGATGCAAAGCATCCCCGCTTTCGTTGATCAGATAGACTGAGGATTCATTTTCATGATTTTGCTCTCGCAACGCATAACGAGCGGACCGGGCCCGTCCGATCCGCAGAATACGCTCAGATCCCAATGCGATTAATGCACGAGAGATAGTCGGCTGGCTTACCCCTAATGCTTTCGCCAACTCATTGGCAGAGGAAATACCTCGAGTTGACAGATGATTACCTATCTGCTTATTGATTGAGTTCATGCATAGATAGTATCATTAATAATATACAATTGCAAAGATGTAATCAGTCAGGCACAGCCCTCTGTGCCTGACCGATTGCAAGGTATTTATAGTTATTCAAGGGTAAAATCTGAATAGATTTTGAATAGATATTAAGTGCGTATAGATGGAAAATCTCAGCACCGCCCTGCAGGATGAACAAAGGTTATTTAATCTTGAACTTTTAGTCGAGATTACATAAATTCCATGATGTCCCAGAATCTCGATTTTTTTTCGCATCTTCGCGCCTTCGCGTGAGACAGTTTAATTTTCAGAAAAATACGAATTGTCTTGTTCAATGCGACGCTGATTTAATACATTCCGGCCATGACGTGTATACAAAGTGCCGTTTTTTGAACAGTTGATAGATGATGTGTATACATTTTCTCGAAAAGCACCGATATGGCCGTACCAACTACTATTTCAACACTCCGCTGATCAATTTGTTCGTCAATCTTCCACGCGTTTCCGCAGTTGACGAGATTAGAGGAGATAGTGCGCAGCTAAAATGCTGTTTTGTGTTTTGTGTCGCAATTTTATTGACAAGGTGTATCTATTAGGCTACAGTTCGCGTTGATGTTTGAAATACAGAAAACAGAGTTTTTTGCAAATTGGATTGATAATCTACAGGATTTGCATGGCCGGTCTCGCGTGCTAGCGCGAGTTGAACGCCTTGCATCTGGAAACCCAGGCGATGTCAGACCTGTTGGTGAAGGCGTGTCCGAGTTGCGAATTGATTCTGGACCTGGTTACCGGGTGTATTTTAAAAAGCATGGGAGGCTGTTGATTGTGCTCCTTGCGGGTGGCGTCAAGGGGACACAACAACGAGATATTAACACGGCTTTGCGCCTTGCGCGCAATCTTTAGGAATATGAATATGAACAAGACCAGTACAACCAAATATGACGTTTCCGAACATCTTCGGACTTCGGAGGAAATGGCCGCTTATCTGGAGGCCTGTATTGAGGATTCGCAAGGGGACTCAGCGTTCATTGTGAAGGCTTTGGGTGACATTGCACGAGCGAAAGGTATGACCCAGGTGGCCCGAGACACTGGATTGTCCCGCGAAAGCCTTTATAAGGCACTGTCTGGAGATCGAACACCTAGTTTTGATACGGTTTTAAAGGTAGTCAAGGCGCTTGGAATCGAGCTCCGTGCCGTTCCCCTTCAGGCTTGAGTATAAAGGCAAGATCCATCGCGGCGGATCCGGCAGCGAAACGGTATGACGACATCGATGA
>CAZUAY010000194.1:6448-7727 GCA_964618405.1 uncultured Lentisphaerales bacterium | reverse complement strand
CTTGGGTCTCAATAAAACCGTCTTAACGCGGTACGGAGGTTGAATTGTGAAACGAAAATATGTATTTAATAAGACTCTACTATACGGGTTGCTGGCTCTGGCGCCCTTTCTTGCCGTTGCCGATGTGTATGTCGCCCGTAATGGAACCAATACCGACACCTGGCCGCATGACGCTTGGTCCAACGCGGCGAGCAACATTCAAGATGCGGTCAACGCCGCTACGAATGGCGCCACGGTCTGGGTGGGAGCTGGCACCTACACGGCGCCGTCAAATCCAACGAACTACCCAGACTCCAACCCCAATGTGGTGTATATCAATAAACCGCTGTTCCTCCGGAGCGCAAGCGGAAATCCCGAGGATACAATCATTGATGGGGAACATTCCAATCGCTGTGTGATGTGGAACTATTCAAAAACCAGCACCCAACCTTTCGTGCTGGATGGATTCACCATTCGCAACGGGCGTGCGAACGGGACAGGCGGCGGAATCATGATCGCCGGCAGCGGATGGAAGAGCACGATCCGCAACTGCCTGATTCAGGACAACATGGTCACGAATGCAACAGGCCAGTCGCAAGGCGGCGGTGGGATGCATTTGCGCGCCGAAGTTGAATATTCGATCTCCAACTGCACATTTCGCGGCAACATTGTTTCCAATACCGTCGTGGCCGACTGTGGCGGCGGAAGCGTCATGCTGGGAAACAGCACCTATGGGAACATGAATAAAAACGTGGGGCGGATCGACAATTGCATTTTCGATAGCAATTCAACCTACAACGCCTCCGGCGGCGGCTTGCAGTTCACCACCTACGGCATTCATGAAATCCGCAACACGACCATCACGCGAAATGCACTCCACACTGAGTCCAATGCAAACCGCGGCGGCGGCGCGGTGATGCAATTTTACAATGCACCTCTACGTCTGTGGAATTGCCTGATTGCCGACAATCAGGGCAATGCGAGCGGCTTAGCCCTCTACAACATGGGGGCCAACACGCTGGAGCTCTACAACTGCACCGTGGCTGGCAATCGTTTTCAGCGTTGGAAACCGACCGATCCTTACTATGATTTTTCGGCGGTGCAGACGCGCTCCATCGGCGATAACTTGATCATGGTCAATTCGATCGTGTACGACAATACACCGAAAAACTTGGGTATTGCGGGTACGAATTCGTACCTGAACTACTCCTGTTTCCCCACCAACGTTTATCCGGGCGCCACCCCAAGCGTGTATGTATTCCTCGGCGCAGGCAATATAACCAACGCTCCGGGCTTCGTC
>CAZUAY010000194.1:0-6348 GCA_964618405.1 uncultured Lentisphaerales bacterium | reverse complement strand
CGTCTCGGGTGCAAGGATCTCAAAAGGAAAACAATGGAAATAATAACGCAAATCAAAATCGGATTTCTCGGATGTCTTCTAAGTTTAGGCTGCGGCCTTGTTCAAGCCGAGACGTTTCTTGTTGAAGCAGGCGTGCCACGGGCGGAAATCGTTATTGCGGAAGCACCTGCGCGAATGACGAAGCTGGCGGCGCAGGAATTACAAACTTACATCGAGAAGATATCGGGGGCGACATTGCCGATCGTGACGGAACCTACAGGCAAAGCGGCACGCATCTATGTGGGCGTCAGCAGGCACACCGAGGCGTTGGGGCTGAAGACCGAGGGGCTTAAGCATGGCGCCTACCGGATGGCCTCGGGGACGGGCTGGCTGGCGTTGCTCGGTCCGGATAAGGATTACGAACGTAAGGAGCCGTGGCCGGCCAATCAGGACGAGTGGGATGCGCTCACCCCGGGGGAGTATTACGGTTATCCGTATGCTTCGCGGTTTGCTGATCCCATTGCTCTGGACATCAACCTGCGGGACGACGGAGGGACGTTCAACGCCGTCTGTGATTACCTGCGCGAGTTGGGCGTACGGTGGTATTTCCCGGGCGAACTGGGCGAGATTGTGCAGAAGAGGACTGACATCCCCCTGTTGGCGGTCGACCGGACAGCGTCGCCAGATTTTGGCTACCGGATGCCTTCCTACTGGTATCTGCACACACAGGGAAATGATGATGTGATTCTCTGGACGCTGCGGCTGGGTGGGTTCGCCGGTCAGGAACTGCACGGCACAACTCAGCTCTGCCATGGTTTAAAGTACCTCACCATGCGCACCGAGACCAAGGAAGCGCACCCCGACTGGTACGCGCTCTGGAACGGGAAGCGCGCCGTCGAACATTCTTACAGTGGGGCACCCTGCCTCTCCTCCGAGGGTTTTTTCGTGCGAACGCTCAAGTTCGCACGCTGGCTGTTCGACTCGCGCGACGAGCCGATTTACAGTCTGGATCTGCCCGATGGGGCAGGGCGGCCGTGCCAGTGCCCCTTGTGCGCGGGAAAAGACACACTGGAACGCGGTTGGAGCGGAGCGATGTCCGATTACGTGTTCGATTTCGTCAACCGTGCTGCAACCGAATTATATAAGACGCACCCAGACCGCAAGGTGAGTGCGCTGGCCTACAGTTCCTACACCCTGCCGCCGCAGAAGATCGAGCGGCTCAGCCCAAATCTGGTGCTCTGGCTGTGCCAGTGGCGTTCAAGCTTTAGCGACCCAGCCATTCGTGCGCGCGAACTGGATTTGCGTCGCGACTGGCTGAAAGTCCTGTCCTCCGGGGAAGGCTACATCTATGAATATTATCTTCATAACTGCGAACGCTACGGCTACGCAGGACTGCCAGTTTACTTCCCACGCTTGATCGCCGAAGACCTGCGTTCGCTCAAGGGGATCTCGAATGGCGAATTGCAAGAGGTTTACCTGCACCGCAGTCCTGCGGAATTTTCCTGGCACCCGCTGGCCGTGACACATCTGAATCTCTATGTGACGCTGCGCCTGCTCTGGGACGTTGATCAGGACGTGGACGCGATGCTCGAGGAGTTCTACACATTGTTCTACGGACCGGCCGCAGCGCCCATGAAGGCATTCATCGAGTATTCGGAGAAAGCTTGGCCGACGATGCGGATGGATATCGCATCGATGGATAGCGCACTGGAACTGCTGTCCACGGCACTGGCCGCAGCGGCTCCGGATTCCGTGTATGGTCAACGTGTCGCTCTGGTCACAGCGTATCTTGAGTTGTTGCATGAACGCAGGGAAAAACTGCTCACGTACCGGCAGGATGCACCAGTCGTCCGGATTGGCGAACGCAGCGGCGAGGATTTGACGATCGACGGGCATCTGGAGGAGAGCTTCTGGACCAACTTGACATCGTACGTATTGCAAGAAGTCGAAACCGGTAAACCGGCCGAAGTAAAAACGTCCTTCCGGGCGGCTTGGAACACGGCGAACCGATCGCTGGTGATCGGAATTCGATGCGAAGAACCCGACATGAAGAGTCTTGTTGCCAACGCAACACAGAACGGCGATCCGGCACTTTTCAACGAGGATGCGATCGAGTTGCTCATTGAGACTCCGTTTCATACTTTCTACCAGATTGTCATCAATTCGAGCGGCTTCGTGATGGACTTAGATCGCAAGAGCGGGCTCGACTCGGTGTGGTCTTCCGAGGCTGAACTCGCCACGTTCAAGGGGCCGGACTTCTGGAGTCTGGAAATCCGAATTCCGACTGCCGATCACATGGGCGGCGGTTTCGACCCGTTGAAACTAGTCAACGGAGCCAAACCGACTGCTGTGGAACCCTGGTACGTTAATGTCTGTCGTAACCGTCCACGAGAAGGCCAGATGGAATTGTCAGCCTTTTCGCCGACGGGGAAGCGCCGCTTCGGCGACCCCGCCAAATTTGCCAGGTTGCTCGTTGAGTAAATGTGTAGTGGCGATCAGACAGTCCGCAAGGAGCGGACGATTTGTTTTTATGATCCATAAAACGGCTTGAAAACGCGCCACTCTTAAGCCATGAGAAATCGGAGATTAATGATGAACCAATGTTTTTTAAAGAAAAAACGGACAGTCCTTTTGGGTCTGTTTTGTGCAGTTTCTACTTTCGCCGCCGAGCTTGTCAAGGATGAGCAATCCACTGCCGAGATCATTCTGAATCAGGATGCGCAAGCTAGTGTGAGGGTGGCTGCCGAACAGCTTCAGAAGTACGTCGAGAAGATGTCGGGCGCGAAGCTCGACATCGTCACCACCCCGACAGGGAAGTTTCAGACTCGCGTTTACGTAGGCGAGAGTGCCGCCACGAAGGCACTGGGGGTCACGCTCGATGACGTTAAACATGACGGCTTTAAAATCTGGACTAAAGGTAATGATGTGGTGGTGGCAGGGCGTGACATCGACTGGTACACGGAATGCGGTTTTTCCAGCAAAACGCTAGATAATGTAGACCGCAGCGGTCTGTGGAACCAATTCACCGGTCATGAATGGCGATCGCCCATGTTCATCCTGTCCCGAGAGAAAATGGTTCGGAGCGGACCGCTGCTCGAGTTTCATCCACAAACTGGCAGCGGTACTCTCTACGGCATTTTTCATCTGCTCGAACAACAGGGCTTCCGCTGGTATGCGGCCTTCCCGGCCCCGAACGAAGATCTCGGAAAAGTAATCCCCGTAAAGCAGAGTATCGTGATTCCCGAGCAGGAGACCACGTGCGAACCGGAATTCGCAATCAGAAATTTCGGCTACTATGTCGCCACACGCGAGGATGCGCTGTGGATCAAGTCCATGGGAGTCGGCATGGCCGAATTCCAGATCCCTTGGCACTCCTCGGGGCGCATACTCGACCATCAGGAAGATCCCGAATTGGCCGGCAAGATTAACGGCAAACCTGATTTTCACGCTCCCAAGATGTCGAGTGATAAGTTCCGCAGGACGTTTTTGGAATACTTGGACTGCGTGAATCGCTGGTATCCCACAAGGCTTCCTTTCGTCAGCTTCTGCCAGCCCGACGGCTGGGGCACGATTGATGACGAGGACAAAAAGAAGGGGTGGGATCGTATCGAAACGCGCGGCGCCGACGGGCGCTTCAGCGATTACAACTGGGATTTTGCCATGAACATGCGCGACCGGTATAACGCGAAATATCCCGGCAACACCCAGCGCAAGCTTGTTTATGCCTACAGCAATACGTCGCGCATTCCCGAATCGCTGGAGGAAATTCCGGACGATGTGACGATCTATTTCACCCATCACTCGGACAAGGTGCATATGAGCGACTACCGGATCAATGCTCAAGAATGGCTGGCCAAGGTGAAGGACATCCGGCAGTTCGTGTTCTACGACTATTATTACGAACATACTCTCTACAAGGGCGTGCGTCCTCCCATGCCATACGTCTTCACCGAAAATCTCAAGAAAAATTTCGACTTTATGTATGACCATTGTAACGGTTGGCTGCTTGAAGGCATGATCACGGAGTTTCGGGATGGGAAGGCTTACGGGTTCTACCGTCCGGCGATCAACCATCTGATGTTTTTCCTGCGTAACCGCCTGTCATGGAACCGCGATCTCGATCTCGAAAAGGAACTCGACGAGTACTGCACGCTCTTCTATGGACCCGCTGCTGCTGAAATGCGTGAACTGCTCACGTTCTCCGAGGAGGTCTGGATGCGTCAGGCACCTCGTCTGGTTACGGCTTCGACCGGCTATATCAAGGAAGAGGACGTGCCGAAGGTTTTTGATCTGCTGGATCGCGCGAAGGCGAAAGCCGGCGACACGATTTACGGCCAGCGCATCGATATGATGGCTCAGGAAATGGCTCCGTTGAAGACGGTTTTCGAGGGCCTCAGTCGGCGGGGACCTCAGCTTCGTGCGTTCTCGTTTACCGACGAACAGTCGCCGCAAGTTGATGGGGATTTGACCAAGCCCTTCTGGTGGTATCAGAACCTGATAAATCCCCGCTATACCTTCTATCCGCTGAAAGACATGTTTACGGGTGAGACGCCGAAACACATCTCGACTGGCGTTTCATTCCGGTACACGGATGGAGCGCTCTTCATTGCTATTGACTGTCAGGAGCCCAAAATGGATACGATTCAGGCGCGTTGCAAAGAAAACGAAAATCCCGATATCTGGTCTGGCGATTTCGTGGAAATCCGGCTGGAGACTCCGAACGGTCGCCAGCCGCTGATTGTCGTGAATCCCAATGGGGCCGTCCTTGACAGCGATCCCACGATGCCCAATACGGAAGACTTGCCCTCGTTCTACAAGGTCACGGACTGCGCGGTGCGCAAGCTCGCGGACCGATGGACCGTCGAGATCCGGATCGACGCGAACTCACTTGAAGCGACGATGCCCACGAAGTCCTTCCCTTGGGGTATCCAGATCTCGCGGCAGCGCTTGGCCGGCAATACACCCGAATTCTACCAACTGTCGCCTACCGGTAAGGCGTTTAATGCGGCTTTCGAATTGATGGCCAATTTATTTGTTCAGTAGTAAAAAAAATAGTGGAGGAAGCATATGATGAATCGAATTTTATTTCTCGTTTTAACTCTGGCGTTTGCGACGCACAGCGGCGCGGCCACTGCGAGTTTCCCCGAAGATTTTCAGGAGGCCATGCGGCTGGTCGGCACGCCGGGAAAAATGGCTGAAGCGGAGGCCATTTTTTTGGAGCTTGCAGGCCGTCCCAGCCGCAAGCCGCAGGGCTCCGACGCAGCTCTGGAGCAGGCATCCTTGTGCGCGGTGCGGCGTAAAGATTTCGAGGAAGCCGGGAAGCGAGCCGATCAGATCCGCGAGGAACCGCTGCAAACCCTTTGCCGGATGCGAATCTTGGATGCGCAGCGGCGCTGGAAGGATGTCGTGAGCGCCGCGGGCGGTCAGGATCTGGCAATTTGGGCCGAACGGCTGATCTACGATGCGGCCATGTGCCGAGGGCGGGCATACGCCATGCTGGGTGATCTCGCCGCCGAAAAAGATTTTCTGCTGGCGCGAACCTTCACCATCGAGGCTAATCAACTGGCACTCGCCAATCTGGCTCTGGGGAATTTCTACCGAGATCAGGCGAAGGATGACGATCAGGCGCTTGCGGCTTACAAGACGGTGGCCGACTCATCGGTTGTGGGAGCTGCGAAGTACGACAGTGTGATTGCATGTGCGCAGTTGCTGGCGAAGCAGGGGAAGGAAAAGGAGGCCATTGGACTCCTTGACAGTCTCGAGACGAAGACCATGGCCGCCGACTGGCGGTGCCGGATACATCAGGCGTACGGCGACGTGTATGTAGCACTCAAGCGTCCCGATGATGCCCAGGCTGCTTACCGGCATGCCCTAGCGGTACCGGATATATCGGCCTATATGGTGAAGGTGATTGAGGCGCGGCTGGCGGAACTGGTGCCACAAACCGCCGTGAGCACCACAAAACAATAAGTGAACATCCAAAAGAAGGAGTTATCCAATGAAACAAAAGTTTTTTTTGAACATCAATCGAGCATGTGTATTGCTGTTGACTTTGGCACCTCCGTTTGTCGTGGCCGATAATTACGTCGCCCGCAACGGTACGAACACCGACACCTGGCCGTATGACGCTTGGTCCAACGCGGCGAGCAACATCCAGGATGCGGTCAACGCCGCCACGAATGGAGCCACGATCTGGGTGCAAGCCGGCACCTACACCGCCTCGTCAAATCCTACGAATTACCCGGGCTCCAACCCCAATGTGGTGTATATCAACAAACCCCTGATCCTCCGTAGCGAAAGCGGAAATCCCGAAAATACAATCATCGATGGCGAAAATGCCAATCGCTGTCTGGCGTGGAACTATTCCGG
>CAZUAY010000193.1:0-7746 GCA_964618405.1 uncultured Lentisphaerales bacterium | reverse complement strand
CCCCCCGTCACTGACCGATTACCAAAAAGCAGTTTTTAGTGCTGGACACGCCTGCCGCGACAATGCTACGCTTCAAATAAATCAGGTTTGTTTATACCCCGTGAACGGTTACTTCAAATGCATAGAGCCAAATGAACAAAACATTGATGGCAGTCGGCGCGCATGCCGATGACATCTTTGAGAAAATCCGGCAACCGGCCGGACCAATATTCGGATTTTTCGCTCGAAATCGCCCAGCGTCTTTAGCGTCTTGTCCACGTTGTAACAGCATAACCTCCAGGAGGATCCGCATGCTTAAACCCACCGCACGTCGCGATCAATCTGTTTAGGAACACCCCGTAAATCAAGAGAAAACACCATGCGAACTCCATGCCGCCCTTATTTTAAGCTGTTCGGAAGCAGTGCATTGGCCGTCTTGGTCTCCACGGTTTCTGTCGGCTACTCTAAAAAAGGCCAGGACTTGGCAGGACCCGCCGCCTTGCAGGCCCGCCCGTTCAACTACCCCGCGCCACCCAGCGAAGGCGATGCCAACTACTTTCCGATTGCCGAGGACGGCGCGGCACGCTGCGTCGTGGTCGCCGCAACCAACCAGCAAGCCTCCTCCAAAGCGCTGCAGGCCTACCTGCAACGGGTGACGGGCGCGCAGATCCAACTGATTTCGGACGGTACGCCCGTGCCGACCAACATGGCCGCCATCCATGTCGGCGACACCACCGTGAGCACCCTCATTCCGTTGAACCTGCCGGATTTACACTACGGGGCGGATACCTTCCCGAACCTGAACGGGTACCTGGTTCAGACCGTGGATGAGCGCACGCTGGTCATTCGCGGCTTGACGGCCAAGGCCGTGCAACTGGGCGTCGTGGGATTCCTGCGGCGCTATGCCGGTGTCCGGCAATACTGGGAAGGCGCACCGGGAAGCCTGGGCGAAGTCGTCCCGTCCCGGCCAAGCCTGTATGTGCCGCACGTGACATGGCGCGACTGGCCCTATTTCTTCAGCCGCTGGATCAGCCAACGGCCGTTTACGCCCAGCCGCGGATCGTTGGATTTCTTCCGACGCAACGGCACCCTGCCTTGCGGCGAAAATTATTACGAGTTGATGCCGCCGGCGCAGTACGCCAAAACCCATCCCGAATACTTCTGCATGATCAACGGGCAACGCGTGATTCCCGCTGACGACCAGCACAGCGCTTGGCAACCCTGCCTGTCCAATCCGCACGTGGCGCGTATCATGGCCGACGCCGTAATCGATTATTTTCGCAAAAATCCGACGGCGGTCGGAAAGAACGTCTCCATCAACGACGGTGGCCGCGACTGCACCTGCGACGCCTGTCAGGCCATGGACACCCCGAATGCCCCGCATAACAAACGCATGAGCGATCGCTACCTTAAATTCACTGGCAGGGTCTGCGAGTTCGTGGCCAGGGAATTCCCGGACAAGCACATTGTCTACCTGGCCTACGGCATGGCCAACCATCCGCCGCTCACGGCCAAACTGCATCCGATGATCCTGCCGGTCATGACCGTCAACAACGCCTTCCAGGGTTGGGACCGCTGGATGGCCGCCGACCCTGCGCACATGGGACTCTACCTGCACCACAACGACGGGCTGTATTTCATTCTGCCCAAGATGGATGTCCGCCAGGCGGCCCGCCGCATCCAATACATCGTCTCCACCGGCCGGGCCCGTGTGTTTTACTTTGAATCCTATCCGCATTGGCCGCTCGCCGGGCTGGTACCCTATGTCACCGCCGAACTGCTCTGGGATCCGCGCCAGAACGTGGATGATCTTTTAAACGAGTTCTACACCAACTTTTTCGGTCCGGCCGCCGAGCCCATGAAGGAATTTTATGAAACCCTGATTGATGGATACGAGGACTGGCTGGCACAAAAAGGGATTGTCCATTCGACCGGGACCGACATCACATCCACCACCGACGGCCGTTCCTTCCGCCAGTTCAGCACACTATCGGCGGCTGCAGCCAGCCGGGCTGCGGATGCCCTGAACAAGGCCGGAGCCCTAGCCGTGAACGATGCCGTCATCGCTCGCCGCGTAGAGGCGGTGCAGCGCCTATTCACCATCGTGGCATCCTGCGTGGAAAGTTATTGGCTGACCGATAAACTGAACAGCGCACAGGTGCAGTCGGAGGCGGACGCGCGCAGGACCATCGCCAACGCCCGGCGCATGTTCGTCCTCAGCCGTATCATGGCCGAACATATCGCCACGGATCTGGACCACACCCCCTCCGACCTGTACGGAGCCGTGTTTTCCCAGCTCGACAACAAGCGTCCGATTGAACTGTACGAGGCTCTTAAAACCGGGCAGCCGCCTCCGGAAGTGATCGGTGGCATCCGCAAAGGCGCCGATGCTGCGGGCGCCTGGCTACAACGGGAGCGCGGCACTGCGGGCGCAATGCAGTGGTGGGACAGCGTTCTGGCCGTGGAAACCGAACCGGAACTGAACGCCATCTTCGAAATGGCACGGCTGAACAGCGGCGCCGGTGAATTGAAACCCATCTACCAATCCAACTTCGATGCCATTGGCGCCAACCTAGCCCCGGCCGACCTGGACCTGATCGCCGGCGACCAGGAAATCGTGATTGACAACTTTATGGCCAGCGGCCGCACGAATAACTACCTTGGCCACGGCAAGCTGCAGGGGACCGGATTCAGTGTTTATGCCTGGTTCCCAGACCGCACTCCGTTTACCCTAGCGCTTACCCGCCAGCATACCCCTGGGGATACGTTTGCGTTGATGCTCCATCATAGCAACAGGTCGCGGATGTCCTGCCACATCCCGATCACCAAGGAGCAGCGGCGCTTCCGAGTCGGCTTCAACTTTAAACGCACCGAAGCTTCCGGTCATTATTCGGCAGAGGTTTGGTGCAGGCTGGCCGACCGCAACCGCGCCACGGTTGCGGTATTGCATCTGCCGGATGCGCCTGATACCTGGCACGAAATCGCCGACAACGTGGAAGTTCCGGAGGGCAGCGACCTGTTATTCCTCCAAATATTCGCCGAGGCCCAGGCACCCGACGCCAAATGCTGGGTGCATGACGTTTTTATTGCGGAATACGTACAGCCGAAAGCGGAATAAGCGGGGTTCGTGCTCAAGTTCTTGGATCTCCTCAAGCAAAGCGGCCTTCCTTTTCTCCCAAAGCGCGAGGGTGGAAGGCTCTTCTTCCGAGGTGGGATGTAGCGTCAACTCGGCAAACCGTACCTGCCGAGTCTTGAGTTTGCTCTGTAGGGGCGTCGGGGTCGGAATCGGTATTGGGGTCGGGATCGCTCCCCACTGAGTATTATGCTTGATCCTCGTTAACCGCGCGGCCTCGTTGCCCGAGTTTCGTCAGCATCGCCACGATGCGGTCCCCCAGTAATCCTAAAAATGTGATGAACTAAGGTGCTTTTCGGCAAGCTTTTCCGCTGCATAATAATCCAGCATCGCATTGAGGTTCACTTTCAAATAAGGCTCGTCGCAGGCAGGAGTCGTGCGCCCGGCGTTAGAAAACCAAAGATCAAGCGTCTCTGGCATAAAAATAGCATTGTGAAGATTAGACTTCATCGCCACGGGGCGTTTGATGATTTCTATCATCGCCTCTGGCGTGATTTTCCCAAATTGCTCTGCCAGACGCGCTGACAGCGCCTCGGCGCGTGCGCCACCCGAAAACATAATGGTATCCGCGGGGACCGTCGGCAACTCTGGATCTTGCTGCCCCGGCAAGAGCACCTTTAATGTTGAAGGCGTCGCGTGCACGCCGATCATGTTGCGGCTTGCGTCGCTGATGACATAGTAATAGTCACAGGTACGCGGACGTCGACGCATAATTTCAAGAGCCTGCTCAACGGTCTCCGCTTCTTCGGCAATCTCGCGCATCAGAAAAGTCATTGGCACACCATCCCAGTCCTCCCGGCTCGCTCCGCCTAACTCACCAATGGCTAGACCCTTGGCGTTCATCGCGGTCACCGTGCCAACCAAACCGGCATAGCCAACCGAAACCCACGGGATCTTATTCTCAGGTAGAAACACCTGTAACACCGAATATTTTTGCAGGTTGACATCGCGCATGTAATCGAGCACCCGCGCATGGATTACTCGGCCATCTGCACTGGCTGTGTTGCGAACCGCTACGCCGCTGCAATGAAACAACTCGGGGAAAAAGTTGCCCGATATGGCGTCGCGTTCGCGAATTCCAGCGGCGGCAGCCATGGCTCGGCATTCTCGAAGATAGATGTCAGGCGTGTGGGGAGAAGTCTTCGTATAGACTTCCTCAACGCGGTCATAGAACCACTTCCCTTTCGCGATGGCATATCCGCCAGCGACCAGCCCAAGGGTTCGTGGCATCACCTGCGGAATTAAGTCGGCTAGCAGGCGTCCGTGTGCGCCGCCCATCTGTTCCGGCGTACCGTCAACAATCAGGATGAGCTTATCGCCTACACTACAGAGCAACCCATGCTCTTCCGAATCCCTTGCAATCAATTTCGGCGAAAATTCCGTCGCATCAACTGCGGATAGGCTAAGCCAGAGACAACCCGTTACCAGCAATAGAAACTTTAATTTTAATTTCATTCTAACCCTTCCATACCGAACTCAAACACTGACGCAAACACTTGAAGCAGGTCCGCCTGAAGAACCTCGTACCGTTTGAATTCGGGGTCGGGTTCGAAGAGTGAATCGTCCGCGGCAGAATTTAGCCGCCAATAGCGGAACACCATCTCTCCTTTTGTTCCTCCGACATCCCATGCCACCGACGCTAAGGTCGCATCGTCCACAAAGGTCAAGTCGATCATTCCCTTCGTTTTCTTCACATGAATGTTCGCGCGGATGCGGCGTTTCCCGTCAACGGAGTCAAGCGGGGTGATCGAGAGGTAATTCTTCAGTGCCTCTGGGGACAAGGCCGTGCTGCCCAGCAATCCGCAGAAAATTTTAAACGTCATCCACCGAGTGGGGGAGATGAGCGCGCTCGCCGTTCGTCCAGCTTCGACTTCCTTCGTCCCGCAAAAAACAACGCCATCGTTGCCCAACAGCCACGGGTAGTCGCCAGCCCCAAGGCCACCTTTGCCAACCTTAGGAAAATCACCCATAATCCGGAATCGTCCCCTTCCACCCTTAGCAAAATCGAACGAAAACTCCTGGGACTTTCCGCCAAAGGAGAGCGTCGCCTCTCCGCCTACCAAATGGGCCGCACTCTCTTCCACAACGCCGTCAAGGAAGGCGGAAAAACCCGACAAAAAGACACCTAAAAGTTCAATCGGCGTTTTCTCTCTCGTGCTACGCGACGGCTTCCAAGACGTGGGCACATCTGCAGCAAAAAAATCTGCGACCTCCCCTAAAATTTTCGGAAGTCCAGCCATTGCGCTGTAGTGGCCGCACCTCAGTAGCCAAGTAATATGATCTGCAAATCCGGCAGCGCGGGCCAACTTCCGACTCGACTCAGGCGGCACGACCTCATCGTTTTCTGCGCACACCATCCGAAAGTTACCACGCTCGGCAAGTTTGCTCAGCGCTGGCCCTGCGTTGATCGGATCGAATTCCTCGAAAAACGTCCACACGCGAGCCCGGCCTTCTTCGGGCAGCCCTTCGATGAAGGCCTTGAGATAGCGGGCTTCTCGCGCTGAACTGATGATTGTCTTTAGATCGCCTCCGGCCAGCATAAGGAACGCCTTACCGATTCGCGGCTCGCTCCCACAAATTGTGGCGGCCTGAATGCCTCCAAGACTGATGCCCGTGATACCAATCCGTTGTGGGTTAATCTCGGGAAGCGCAGAAAGAATGTCAACCGCCCGACGCGCATCCTCAACGCCTTGCTCGAACCCTTGAATAAGGGTCTCTTCGCTGACGATCAGACCCGCCTTGCCGACTGTCCCGCCACGTTCGCCATAATGAGGTAGTTTAAAAAACAGGGTCGCAACACCTCGGCGAGCCAACCCCAGACAGAGCAGTCGCTCCAAATCGAAACTTCCGTTCCCCATAATGTGCAAACAGACCACGCCTGGGATCTTCATCTCGGGATCAAGGTTGGCAGGCAGATACAGCTCGGCAGGAACCGTGTTGTTGATTTCACTTGCCGAAACAATCGGTGAAGGGTAACGCACATCGAAGATCGACCCCTTGTCCGATTGTTCGCGCAGGACACGGGTGTACTCGAAAGCCTGACCGGTAAAACTCCCCGTAGCGGAAACCGTGATACGCTCTGGAACAACCGATTGCCCCAGCAGGACTGTTCCCGCAATTATCACGCAGGCAACGGATAGCGAGCCGATCATTCTGCTCAGAGATCGGTTTCGTGCTGCTAAGCCCTCACGACACTTATCGAAACGCCCTTTGTTACCCACTTGTTTTTTTGCTACCATTGCCTCTTTCTCCACTTAACAATAAAACCACCGAAATTTGCTTGTCACGGCCACCTAACGCGAGTGAGCCCATTTTAGCATCATAGGCAAGGAAATACTAGCCTCTATGCCAACCGCGAAGTGATCGGTCAGGCGCAGGGGGCTGTGCCTGTCCCGATTACAACCGCGAATTGTTTGCAATTCTAATTCAAGAAAATAGTGCATAAATGAGGAGGGTTCTGTTAGGCTAGAGAGTATGAAACGAATTTCCGTCATCACCCCGAGCTTTAATTCGGAGAAGTATATCGAGCAGACCTTGCGCACAGTTGCGATGCAACGTGAGGAAGGTCTGGAGGTGGAACATCTCATTATGGATGGCGGTAGCACGGATGGCACGGCGGCGATTGTGGCAGAGTATGCACACTGCCACACGAAATTCATTTCGTCGAAAGACGCGGGTCCCGCCGATGCGATCAATAAGGGGCTGGCCATGGCAACGGGTGAATATTTGTGCTGGCTCAATTCCGACGACCTCTATGCGGAGCATGCGCTGAAGCGCGCCATCGAGACGCTCGAAGCCCACCCCAAAAAAGCTTTTTGCTTTGGGCATTGTCCGATCGTGAATGCAGAGGGGCTCGAGATCCGCCGGTTCATTACGGGGTTCAAGGAATTTTGGTATCCGCTTTCATGTCGGTTTATGATTCGAACATTGAACTATATTTCGCAGCCCGCGATGGTGTTTCGGCGTAGCGCGTTTGAAGTGACGGGGCCGTTGCGAACCGATCTCAAAGCGGCGTGGGATTACGATTTAACCTTGCGGCTTTGGCGACAAGGCGGGGGCGTTCGGGTGAAGCGGCCCGAGATGGCGTACTTCCGCTGGACACCGCAGTCGATCAGTGGGAGCCACTACGCGCGGCAGTTCGAAGAGGAGTACGCTTGCGTTAGAGAGGATGCAGGACGCTGGGCCTTGTCGACATTTCTTCACCGGTTTGTTAGTTGGGGTATTGTTTTCTGCTATACTCGTATGACAAGGAGCATTTGATATGAAAATAGGAGTTAACGCACTGTTCATGATTCCCGGCGAAGTCGGAGGTAGCGAGACGTATCTACGCAAGACCTTACAAGCCGCTGCAAAAAATCATCCACAACATGAGTTTGTGGTCTTTACTAATGCGGAAAATCGTCAGGTGCTGGCGCGGGATTTGATGTCGTTACACAACGTCGTGTTGGTCAATATGCGCGTCAAGGCAACCTCGCGGCTGAGACGTATTCTTCGTGAACAGTTCACCTTGCCGCGCGTGATCGCCGCTAACGGAATCGAGGTGCTTTGGAATCCTGGAAATACGGCGCCGGCCTTTGTGAAGTGTCCGCAAGCGACGACCGTGTACGACATGCAGTACGAGCATTTTCCTCAAG
>CAZUAY010000192.1:0-7749 GCA_964618405.1 uncultured Lentisphaerales bacterium | reverse complement strand
AGTATGCTTGCATGTCGCGCATTAGCAGCCACTTGCGAGCATCATTCGCAACTGCGGAGCAGTTGAACTCCCGTTTTTAGGTTAAAGCTTGCCCATAAGAACCAGAATGAGCAGAATCAAGACGAGAAGTCCAAGTCCGCCGGTTGGGTAGTACCCCCAACTCTTGCTGTGGGGCCAAGCTGGCAATGCACCCACGAGCATGAGAATCAAGATAATCAGTAGGATGGTGCCGATAGTCATTTAATTGTTCCTTTCATAATTATTTGCAACGGCAGGTAGTTTACGCGATCGCCCGCACCAGATATATGGGGTTTAACCCTACCGCCAGTGTAACCCTACCGAGGGGCAACGAGCAGAACCGCGCACTAAAAGAGGCAATTCCAGGGTTTTCGAGTGATTTCCCCTTTGTCGCGAGCTTTTGTCGACTGCTCATCGTTGAGTCTATACGAAACGGTGCTAACTTGATGAACAATGTACACATGGCCGGGCTCGATCAGTAACCTTTCCGTAATCAGTTCAACCGGCATCTTCGTGAAGTGCGGGAGAATCTCGTGGAGCTGGGTCGCCACGGTTCTCAGGTTATTCACGATGACAAGGGCCGCACCCATATTCTCGCAACAAGGTGTCGCGGCATTCGACGTAAGTGGGTATGGGAGTATGTGTGAAAAGTGAAAACCCAGTGTGACGAAATATTCGTTCACCCACGTACATCAGACAGCTACACACAAGGCGCACTAACACGGCGGTATGAGCGCCAGCTCGCCAAAAGGTCGGGTT
Organism: uncultured Lentisphaerales bacterium; assembly: GCA_964618405.1. Taxonomy (GTDB): domain Bacteria; phylum Verrucomicrobiota; class Kiritimatiellia; order RFP12; family UBA3636; genus JBBQIY01. The sequence goes on along the minus strand of CAZUAY010000192.1, from coordinate 6,972 downwards.
TTACCCCATAGCGAAGAACTGCCCCTTGTTATAGATTTCACATTCGTTCTGAATAGCGACGCGTCACGGATGGTTCGTCGTTGACTGAAAAGACAAAAGGAAAAAGGAGATCAAAATGAAGAAATTACTCATGCTGTTGATGTTGGGGTTCGTGTTGGTGTCCGCCACATCGTGCAATATGTTCCGCGGCGCAGGCCAGGATGTCGAAAATGCCGGCGACGCAATAAAAGACGCGGCCAACTGAACCGAGACAGGAGCGACGGCCAGCTCTCGGCACAGCGGAGTCTCTCTCGGGCGATGTCCTTCGCTGGCCTTTTTCAAAGATCAAAGGATTTCTCCATTAGCACGAGGAATTCCTTTGATTCGTTTTTCATCGTCATGATTTATGGGTTGCTCGCACGATGATGGATGAGCCGCTTCATTTTTACCAGATCGTCAATGCCACCTTTATCTCCCGACGCGCGGCCTTTGAAGGGTGGGATTATACGATCCGCACCGAGAAACCGCATTGGATCCATGGCGGGGCCGCCATTGCCAGCATTCAAAACGCCTACACTTTGGGGATGGTGGTACGACAAAAGCGATGCGCCGTGGAAGGCGAGCTCCGGGGTCAACCCTGAAAAATAAGAAATAAGGTCTTGTCCCGAGATTGGCCATGGTATTCTGCCAATCAATGTTAATTTCAAGCCTTATCAATGTCTTGGATCGGCAATATTTGTTTATAGTGTCTGACTGTTAGGATTGATATTACCTTCTTATCAATCCGATAGATAATTCGGTGATTACCATAGGGTAGCTCCCTGATATCTTTCCGATTAACCTCTGGCACATACCGTCCACTTCTTGAAAAATCTTTTACTTGCTTGACTCTATCAAATATGGAGTCTACCCATTTGTTAGCCGCAATGGGATTGTCCTGAGCTATGTAGTCCGCTATTTCACTGACTCTGTCAACTGCCAATGGAGACCATTGAATTCTCACCTAGAAATTCTTTCCAATACCACTTTTTTTGCTTTGTCATGTGGAATCCCTGCTCCATAATCTATTTGGGACTCTCCTGAAGCAATGTCTTCAAGTAGCTCTAACCTTTGCGATATTGCTTCAAACTCCATGACATCAAGAAGCACCGCAGCACTTTTGCCATTCTGAGTTATAACAACAGGTCTCTTTGATTTCTGTACCTGCCGAATGCAAGCGGCAGTATTCGCACGAAACTCTGACATTGGCTTAATGTCTTGATCTAGCATGATTCTTTGCATATTACTCTCCTTATATGTATTGTATTATGTACAATATACGGACTTAAATCAAGGATGTTTTGTAGCAGAACGTGACTCCTGCGAACGCCACTCCTCGGGCGCGAGTTTACGAGTCACCTGCAGGAGATTGTTAGCTCAAATTTTCTTCTTCAGTTCCTCACGTGTAATGTCACAATCTCTGAGAATCTGAGCAAGGAGACCTCTTCCGACTGATTCACCTCTATGTACAGGAACCACTGTGCAACGCCCATCAGGATGTTGTAAAAAATGGTGACTACCTTTTGTGCGAATAACCGTAAATCCAAATCTTCGTAGCACTTTAATCAATTGTCGACCTGTAATTGCAGGGAAATTACTCATGCTGTTACAGCAATGCGCTGCACTCCGATGAATTGATTAGAAACAGGTTCCTCAACTTCCAAACATAGTTCTATTGCTTCTTTGATGCGTTTCATCAAAAGATCGAGAGACTTTGCTTGCGTATGACAACCGCGCAAAGCTGGTACAGATGCGACAAAATAGCCATCTTCATCTTGTTCGATGACAACATTGAATTCTTTTTCCATTTTAATATCTCCATTCGGTTAATATGACCACGACAACAAAAACAAAGTCTCTTAAACAATGGAACCATTATATATTTGATTGTAACTACAGTCAAGCATTGATTTTATCTTTTTTGCCAACTTTTTTGTCAAGTCACGGTGCCTGACCGATTACCCCAAAAGATGAAAAGGTGATTGCAACATTCAGTCGCATCAGTCTCTTTATTACGCTGGTGGTTTGAGACGGAACAGCTCATCGAAAACGCAGACGGTACGCTCTCTCAGTTTCGCTACTACTTTGCCCAGCGCGAGGCTGTGGAAACCGTTATCTGGCTTTATGATGTCCGGCAGGCGCGGGACAAGTTCGATCTGCTTCGCTTTGACGCTTCCGGTGCTGTTTCGTCGGGGATGTTTTCGGAAGATTGGCCCCGCTATGTTTTGAAAATGGCAACGGGTGCAGGAAAAACAAAGGTATTGTCGCTGCTGATCGCCTGGAGCTTTTTTCATAAGCTCTATGAACCGGAGTCCGCGCTCTCGCGGAATTTTCTCGTGATTGCACCTAATATTATCGTGTTGGATCGTTTGCGTGCCGACTTTGACGGCCTGCGCATTTTCTTCAACGACCCGATTCTTCCCGAAAACGGCCATAACGGACGCAATTGGCGCGACGACTTTCAGATGACGTTGCATATTCAGGATGATGTGCGCGTGTTGCGCAACACGGGCAATATTTTCCTCACCAACATCCACCGTGTATTTCTTGGCGATGTGGTCGATCCTTCGCTGGACGACGATGATCTGCGCAACTATTTCCTTGCCCCGTTCGGTGCAAAACCGACCGGAAAAACCACGGACAGCAAAACCGACCTCGGCGAGATCGTCCGCGAAATCGAAGAACTGGCCGTGTTCAACGACGAGGCGCATCACATTCACAATCCGAAAATGGCGTGGTTCAAGTCCATCCAGGACATTCACCACAAATTGCTTCAAAAGGATCTGCGCCTGACACTCCAGATTGATGTCACGGCCACGCCGCGCCACGACAACGGCGCGATCTTTGTCCAAACGGTTTCCGACTATCCATTGGTCGAGGCGATTCATCAGAACGTCGTCAAACATCCCATCCTTCCTGATGCCGCCAGCCGGGCGAAGCTCCATGACCACAAGAGCGCCATTTTTTCAGAAAAGTATGCTGACTATCTTGCGCTGGGTGTTGAAGAGTGGCGCAAGAGCTACGCCGAGCACCAGGCACTTGGAAAAAAGGCTGTGCTGTTCGTCATGGTGGATGATACCAGAAATTGTGACGAAGTCGGCGAACACCTTCAAAAGATTTGCTCGGAGTTGCAAGATGCCGTGCTGGTGATCCATACCAAGAAAAACGGGGAGATCGGCGAGAACCCCACTGGAAAAGATAAGGAAGAGCTTGAACTCCTGAGAAAGCAAGCCAATGAAATCGATTCTTGGAGTTCACCCTACAAGGCTGTTGTCTCTGTGCTGATGTTGAAAGAGGGCTGGGACGTACGTAATGTCACCACGGTGGTCGGGCTGCGCCCCTTCAACGCGCCCAGCAATATCCTGCCGGAACAGGCCATTGGCCGCGGATTGCGACGGATGTATTTCGGGACCGACGGGAAAGAGACGGTTTCCATTCTAGGCACTCCGGCCTTACAGAGTACCGCCCCTTCCTTTCAGCAAAAAAATGTATCTTCACGAAGACGGTCGGAGAGGCTCATTCCGGCGGGCTTGAACTCTCCTTTGCCGCTTTTCTGGAAGCCGCGCCTGATGTGTCCGCCTTTGCCAAAAACTATCTGGCCATCGGTTTCAAATTCGACTACATCAAAGCCGACGGTGACCTCTCCACGTACACACCCGACTTCGTGGTCCGCGCGAGCGATAGCAAGGTCTGGATTGTTGAAACCAAAGGACGAGAAGAACTTGATCTGCCTCAGAAAATGGAACGGCTGAAACAGTGGTGCGCCGAGGCCACCGTTACTGAGGATAACGGCACCCTCTATGATTATGTCTTTGTGGATCAAGAGAGCTTTGAGAAGCATACGCCAAAGACATTCGCAGCACTTGCAGACAGCTTTATAGAATACAAGACATGCCTATGAACAGCAACACAACTCAAGAATACCTGAACGGCCTCGTCACAGAGTTGCGCAAACTCCCGAACGAAACCGGCTGGGCCGAATTTAAAGAGAACAATACGAGCCCCGAAGATATCGGTGAGTACCTATCGGCGTTAAGTAATGCCGCCGCGTTGCAAAACAAAGCGAATGGTTATGTTGTCTGGGGTATCAATAACGACACTCATGAGGTAACAGGAACATCGTTTAAGCCAGCAAAGACGAAAAAGGGAAACGAGGATCTGGAGGGCTGGTTGACTCACCTTTTAAGGCCGCAACTTCATTTTCATTTTTATGAACTGACTTACGAAGGATTCCCTGTTGTTATCCTCGAAATCCCTCGTGCTCATGGCAGTCCGACTCAGTTTCAGGGGGTTGAATATATCCGCGTCGGCTCTTACCTGCATGCATGCCTGCGCTATGTGGAACGAGACCCGATGACGAACTCCAGCTTGCGTACCCGTTTTGGAATTTCCGAGCCGAACAAGTCGATGGCTTCCCGTGTGATTGCCGATGCTCTCAAAGATGAGCTCATTAAGGCTGCCGACCCGACCCAAGGAAGAAAACATGCAAAATACCTACCTCACTGGGCTTAATCACTTCAAGATCTTAATTGACGGCTTATTGACTGGATCCCTTTTTCTCAAGCATACAGCACAAAGAGCATGTTCAATACCAACATGTTACGAATTAAACAGGCTGGATTCTTATTTGACTGCTAATTGATTGGAGACCTTTTATGCCCCGCCCGCATGACACTGAACGCTACGAATTGAGTGACGCTGAAAAGCGCGATCTCATCAAATTGATAGAGACCGGCCGACCGCTACCGGAGAAGTACCGCTTTCTTCTCTTCGAGGATAAGCGCGAGGTCTGCACCGCTATCCTCCCGTTCCAATCCCTGGAACACATCGACGAGCCGCGCAAGGAGAAGTCCGACGAGGACGAACTCGGCCTCGGCATGGGCGGACGCCAAGTCAAAGGCTGGACGAACAAACTCATCTGGGGCGACAACAAGCTGATCCTCTCGTCCCTTAAGGCCGGCGCCCTCCGCCGCCAGATCGAAGAGGCCGGCGGCCTCAAACTCATCTACATCGACCCGCCCTTCGACGTCGGCGCCGACTTTTCTATGGATATCGAAATCGGCGGCGAAACCTTCCATAAAGAACCCAATCTCCTCGAACAGATCGCCTACCGCGACACCTGGGGCCGCGGTGCCGACTCCTTCATCGCCATGATCTATGAACGGCTGATTTTGATGCGCGATTTGATGCATAAGGATGGCAGTATTTATGTTCATTGCGATTGGCGAGTGAATTCACATATCCGCTTGGCGATGGCCGAGGTTTTCGGCGGAAAAAACTTTCGTAACGAAATCATCCGTATCAAATGCAATCCAAAGAACTATACAACGTCGTCCTTCGGAAATATCCACGACTCTATTTTCTTTTTTACGAAATCAGAAGAGACGAAATTAAATCGCATTTTCGATGAGCGTGATGATGATCAGTTAGCGGCTGACTTTCCTCTCGTAGAAGAAAGGACAGGACGCAGCTACACGACTGGAGCACTCCATGCTAAAGGAATTCGTTCTGGAATCACTGGTGAACCGTGGCGAGGCATCATGCCACCCGCAGGTCGCCATTGGGCTTATGTTTCGAAAACACTTGATGAGATGGATGCCAAGGGTCTGATTGAATGGTCATCAAACGGAAATCCTCGCGGCAAGCGATACGCTGATGAGGACACGGGAAAAGTTGTTCAAACGATCTGGGAATTTAAAGACCCCGGAGATCGTTCAGCAGATTATGCAACCCAAAAACCCGAGGCTTTACTCGAACGAATCATTTCAGCCAGTAGCAACCCTGGCGACCTCGTCGCGGACTTCTTCTGCGGGAGCGGCACGACTGCTGCGGTGGCGGAAAAGCTGGGGCGCAAATGGATTGCAACGGACTTGGGGAAGTTCGGTATCCACACCACGCGCAAACGGCTGATCCAGGTGCAGCGCGACCTGAAAGCGGGCGGGAAACCCTTCCGCGCTTTCGAGGTGCTCAATCTCGGGCGTTACGAGCGGCAGGCTTATCTCAATATTTCTGGACGGCTGACCGGCAAGAAGAAAGCTGATGCGCTGGCAAAGAAGGAACAGGAGTTCCGCGAGCTGATTCTGCGGGCCTACAAAGCCCAGCCACTGGATAACGAACCCTTCTTTCATGGCAAGAACGCTGGGCGGCTTGTGGTCGTCGGGCCGATCAATCTGCCGGTCGGACGCTTGTTCGTCGAAGAAGTTATTACCGAATGCCGCAAGGGCAACGCCTCCCGCGTCGATGTGCTGGCCTTTGAATTCGAGATGGGACTTTTCCCCGCCGTGCTGGACGAGGCGAAGAAAAAGGGCATCGACATTTTCGGCAACGACACCATGACCCTGATACCGATAACGGTCGGGTAAAATAATACAGTCGGATTCTTCAGGATGCTGACAAAAATTGTAAAAATGCGCAGCTCAGCGATAGCGGCGTTCGCCTATCTCGCCGTGTCCGCCTTAATATTCTCCAATGGATGTAGGCGGCCGGGTCGGAACCCGGCCACCTGGCTGAACTGAATCTGCCGTTTTAAAGCTTGCCCATAAGAACCAGAATGAGCAGAATCAAGACGAGAAGTCCAAGTCCGCCGGTTGGGTAGTACCCCCAACTCTTGCTGTGGGGCCAGGCTGGCAATGCACCCACGAGCATGAGAATAAAGATAATCAGTAGAATCGTTCCAAGTGTCATACTATTGTTCCTTTTTTATTTGTTTTAACTGCGAATAGATTACGCGACTATCATCCTTTTGCGCCTAGAGTTTACGATCAAGGGCATCTACGGCATCTTCGGCAACATCCGATACCTCTTCAGCAACGTTGTCAATAGCCTGCCCCGCCTCACGCCCGATGTCCTTTGCACTGGAACCGTTCATGGCTTTGATCGCGATAACGATTGCGATTATGATCACAATGACGATTGCGATTGTTCCTATGAGTCTCATATCATTCCTCCGCTCTT
>CAZUAY010000191.1:0-7772 GCA_964618405.1 uncultured Lentisphaerales bacterium | reverse complement strand
ACATAGGGCTGGGTGTCGAGTCGGTAGCCGTAGCCCTCCATCCAAGAAGAGCGAATAGTAGCGGTTTTCATTGGCCACCGCCATTCACCGGAAACCAAGCTTGTAGGCGGGTGCGCATCTGCTTGAAACTCGGCTCTTGGCATGCATCGAAGGCACGTGAGGAGATGTGTTCAAATAGCTTGCCAAAAGGGGAATAGCCCAACAGCTTTTTTTTGCCTAACTTTAAAGCAACAACCTTTGCGTCCTTAAATTTACCCTCCATAGGTTTCGGATGTCCCGCCTGCCAAAGCCCGCACTCAATTAACGGTTCTTGGAGGCTTTTAAAGTCCGAGAAACCGAAAGCTTTCGCTACGTTGAGATTGTTCGCCCATAGCCAGGCTTCGAGCATCGGCTGAATGACGACCACTTCAAAGCGGTCATCGCCCCATCCGCGTTTTCGCATATTGGCCGAGATCTCTTCGCGCAGGACTTCGGCTCCAGGGCTTCCACCGAAGTATTCATCAAGAATGATTACCGCCCGTTTGTGAGTATCCAAGTGGGTGGTCAGATTTTCGTGGGCATGGTATCGGATGCCGGGATCGTTTCGTCGGGGGTTTAAATTCGGATTGCTTCCTGATATTCGGAAAATGTCGCTTCCGTTGTCTGGATCAATATTGAAACGGGCGCAGCCTATTGCGTGATGCCAATCGGGACGCCGGAAAAACGCTTTAAACCCTTTCTCCATACTCTCGTCTGCAAGATGAAAAACAATATCACGCATCACAGAACTCCCGCAGAATGAAGGGTTGAGAGGCTGGGAGTCCCCTGCCAGTGTTTGAGCTGCGGGTGTTCGGTGCCTCGTGTCACGATCACGCCCTCTGTTTTGGTTTGCTGAAGACAAAGCAGATGCTCCAAGGGTGTCGCAGCCACGGCGATAGGAGAATGTGTGGTCACCCACACCTGAGAATCCTTCGTCGCTCTCAAAGCTTCTAGAACGGCTTCAATCGCCTTGGGATGAATTCCGTTCTCTGGCTCTTCAATGGTCAAAAGGCCTGGGATATTGTTCGCAAAAGGCAGGATCGTGAGGGCAAGAATGGAAAGGGTGCCATCTGACAAGCCCGAGTTATTTACCTGCCGATCTTCACCGTAGTGTGCACGGAAAAAGCCAAGCCCGTCATCTTCCCGTTTTCTAGGCTCGATGTCCGAAAGCAGAGGGAGCACGTTTTTTACATGCTCAAGCCATTCCTCGAAGGCTTCTGGTTCCTTCTTCAGCTCAAACAAAGACCAAACCAGCGTAGAGGCGTCGGGAGCGACCGTCCAGTTGCGTCCCGGTGGAAGACTCGCACTGCGAAGCTTCTCGATGTTTGGTACATACATGAATGTCTTTTCGCTCAGGAAGTCCATTAGCCAGTGACTGGCAGAAAAGAGGTTGATGTCCATTGGGATGCCTGACAATGCAGGCGTGGTGGGAGAAAGACGATTCGAAAAGGGTTCGTCATTACCAGTTTTCAACCGATTCTCCCCTTTTATCCGTGCGGTGCTAGTGCGGTCCCTTTCAATCAAAACGCGCAGGGTTTCTAGATCGTCTTCCTCGACGAACTCTCCCCACAACCCAGCTTTTTCATAGCCGAGTAAAGAACGATCCTCGGGTAAGAGGAAGAGGTTTTCTTGAGAGATTTCAAGCGCGCCCTCCTGAACTCGGATCGACAGTTCGTAGCGCAGGCTATCGTAGACGCGGCCGGGGGTTGACTCCAGTGCCGAACGTGTTTTTTTGTTTGCCTGTTCTACCCGTATCCGATGAATTGTGTCTCGAATATGCGTTGGGATTTTGGCCTCAATGGCAAAGGCAAACCAGTCGCCACGCTGGTTGTAGACCAACTCCAGAGGAGCGTCAGCACGGGGCCGTGCGTGTGAAGGCGTTGATTTGAAAAAGACATCATCAAGATCCCGTTTACGCAATAGCTCGCCAATCAGAACGGGAATATCAAGCAGTGTCGATTTGCCTGCACCGTTTTTCCCCACCAGTATTTGATAAGGGCTGACATTCAGTGCTAACTTTTGAAAGCAGCGGTAGCGATAGGCTTCAATGCGTGTAATCATGATCCAGGCTCCGGGTTGTCTTTCCTAAATGCGTGGTAGGCTTCTGCTATAAGCGGAAAGTCATCGTCAATCATGGGGCGGATAATGCGGCGTTGCCTGACGACCGTCTTCCCGTTCAGTTTCACCTTTTCGGTGACGAGTTGCTCCTCTATCATTTCCGTGCCGTCGGGATGACGTTTATACAGCGGATTACCTCGACGATCCACCCCAGCCTTTTCAGCCACCGCCATAAAGATGGGATACTCGACGGTGTGCCCCATTAGTTCCATGGATTTTTCTTCCTCGGTCTTTTTCTTGAGGAAAAGTAAGCTGGTAAGAATGCCAACATTGGCCTCAACGATAAAGGCCTCGACAGGAACCTCTACGCAGGCGAGCAGCCAACACTCCTTGAGGATCCAACGGCGAATGTGTTCATCTCCCGGGTTGCCCAGAATTCCATTGGGCAGCACAATCCCCATGCGTCCACCTTCCTTGAGCCATTTGATGTCCTGCTCGATGAAGAGAATTTCCGGGGCGAGCGACAGTTGTCGACGATCCACTTCGTTGAGGTTGCCCGCTTTGTCCTTGCGCCATACCCGTGTTAACTCCCGACCTTCTAGTATCGCCGGGTCTGTAATGGGAATATCGGATCCGAAGGGTGGATTGGTAATCAGCACGTCGATGCTACCAAAGGGGATCTTGTCGCGAGCGGTCTCATTTCCCGACAAATGGCTACGGGGAAAGGCCAGCGAGTCCATGTGGAAGATGTTACCCTCGGTATTGGCGGCCATCATTACGTTCATCGTGCTGGCCCGCACGAGAAAAGGATCGAAATCTGCCCCAAAAACATTATCGGTTGCGTAGTCCCTGAGGCGATCTAGAATCTCATCGGTCGTTGTATCGCCGACATCCCGCTTATACTCTGCCGTAAAGCGCTTGGCCTGGTAGTGCAGTGCTGAAACGAGAAAGCCACCTGTTCCGCAAGCGGGATCCAGTAGCTTTTCATGGGGTTTGGGGTCGAGGATGTTAACCACCAGATCAACCGCCCGGCGGGGAGTGAAATATTGCCCGCGGTCCCCGCGGAGATTGGCCCCTACGATTTCCTGATAAGCAGCACCCTTAGCGTCAATGCCGGAACGCGAAAAATCATAACGAGCTAACTCCATAACCATATAGGCCAGAGCTTTGTCGGAAAGGGTGATGGCATCCTGTTCTTTGAAGAGCATTTTGTATTGCTTCTTTACGCCAGTGAACAGGGTATAGATGCGCTGCCGGATCTTCATCCGGCCTTCCTCGCTAAACGGTTCCGTTGGGTGGGCAAAAAACAAGCGATGTTCTCGGCTGCTTGTCCGCTCGTCATACATTTTTGAGAAAATCAGGAACAAGAACTGCCAGAATGCCGCATCTTTGGGCATTCCCTCGTTGCCGTGAATGAAATTATGGCAGCGCCGGAACGCACGCTTAAGTTCTACCTCTTCCGCCTTGCGAACATAGGAATCGGTGTAGACATCCGGCGACCCCATTGTCCCATCCGCCAACGGCCAGTCACCATACGGGTCGAACAGCGTCTCAAAGCGCTTGCGGCGCTTGCGCAGGTAAAACCGTTCCAGCCCATTTGTCCATAACCCCCACTCGCATTCGTCAACTGCAAGCATGAAGCCCTTGAGATCTTCAAGATCTTTTTCCGCCTGCTGAAAGTCCCGTATCTTCGTGATGCCCTTCTTGCCCAGCTTCTGCTCTGGGCGACAAATGATCACGCGGCGCAGATGCGCTTCGTCATGTGGCTGCCCCGCTTCAAAGACCGCTATGTCAACCTTCTTGCGCGATCCCTCTACCGTGAGCGGGAAATCGCGCATCATCGACTCTGGAGCGATTTGATACTCAAAAATGAGTGCTCGGGCGATCTCCTGTCTTACCTTTTCCTTCGGAGTCTCTTTGATCGGCTCCAAGGTTATATAATCTGGGATCATTCCCTCTTTGAGGGTAATCGCTTTAGACTCCTTGTTTGCAGACAGAGTACTACTGGAATTAATCATATCAGGTTGCCTTTGGAGTCAGGATCAAAAGAATCGTTTTTTATGCTATTGCAAAGAGAAAAGAGCACGTGAACCAGTGGTTCTTAGTAGGTCAATTGTTATAACAGCCTCTAATCGGGTGAATTTCAGGATTCAAAATCCATCTTATCCACTCATTCATCAACAACAGCTTCTTAATGTATCCTAAAACGCTACTGTTAGTCAATCTTTAGTCCTTAATTGCGGAGCAAAGCCGAAGCAAATGGGTCATGGTAAGCAGAGATTACTGAACCTAAAAAAAATGCGCACGTTGCGACCCTCGAAGTTGCCATGCTTATGATGAGACGGCGGTTATTCTGAGCAGGTGTTGGCGATTTGGATTTCACGATGGCGAGGGACAAAAAATCTTGTTCCATGTGTAACGTTGCCCCACCATGAATGTCGCTCCCCTCCGCGAATCAAAGCGCACCCAAACTGAAAAGCACGGAATGGGACTGCGGGGTGTGCAGCTTTTCTTCCGTACTCTTGCGCACCGATCAGCAGGGTGGGGTTCTTAGTCTATCGGAATCGGGGAATTCCCTATTCTTATTTTTTACTAAAAACAGTAACTTTACACACATGCCAGCATTGACTCGCAGAAGTCGCAAGCTAGCACACAGACAACACAAGGCAAACATCTCTGACCTCTGGGTCAGGGGAATTCAGAAAAAAGAAAGTAAGGAGATTCATTATGAGCACTTATGTCAACACGGCCCATGAGCCGCACACTGGGTTAAGTATGAACCCAGTGAATAATGAGGCGTCCGCATCGGGTGTCTCTTGGGGAGCCGTCGTAGGGGGCGCGTTTGTCGCCGCTGCGTTGTCGCTTATCCTACTTGCACTCGGTGCAGGACTTGGTTTGTCCTCCGTCTCACCGTGGTCGAATACGGGTGCTTCCGCCTCGACGATTGGTAAGGGAGCCATCATCTGGTTCATCGCCATTCAAGTTATCGCCTCGGCTATGGGTGGCTATTTGGCCGGTCGATTGCGTACGAAGTGGGCAAGCATTCACACGGACGAAGTGTACTTCCGGGATACGGCGCACGGATTCCTTGTGTGGGCGGTTGGACTCGTGATCAGTGTTTATTTCTTAGCCTCCGCCGCCTCATCAATCGTGAGTGGAACAGCCGACGCAGCCACTCAAGTTGCGGGTGCCGCCTCGCAAGACGGAGCAAGCGTGGGTCACGTCGAGTATTATGTCGACACGCTGTTCCGCTCGGAGGATTCGAGGCTAGAGAAGATGGATGTCTCGGAACGCGCTGAGGTCGAGCGTATCTTTGTCCAATCGTTTAACGAAGAGGGCGTTCCATTAGCCGATAGAACCTATCTTGCTAGGCGCATTGCTGCAAGAACAGGAATCACACAATCTGACGCCGAAAGACGGCTTTCTGACGTCATGCTCGAAGCCAAAAAAGCGGTGGATACTGCTCGTAAAGCAACCGCTTCTTTACTGCTCTGGATTTTCTTAGGCCTGTTGTGCGGCGCCTTTAGCGCAAGCTTTGCCGCGACCCTCGGGGGCCGGCAACGAGATGATGTGAAACTTAACTAACCCTAAAAGGAGATTATCATGCGTTCTATTTTACTGTATCTCATTGGCGTGCCGATACCGATCATTATTTTGATCGCACTTTTCATGCGCTAAACAACGACATCTCAGTGTTGTTCGCGGACAAGAGCGGCACGAAGGACTTCGCGCACGAACAGCATACCAAGTCACCGGAAGGCGCAGCCACAGGCGGCGTCGCGGGTGGCGTTCTTGGTGGCGCTCTCGGCTGGCTCGCGGGTATCGGCGCGTTGGCAATTCCTGGTGTCGGCCCCTTCATCGCGGCTGGACCCATCATGGCAGCGCTGGGTGGTGCCGCTTTGGGCGGTGCTGTCGGCGGCATTGCTGGCGCCCTTGTTGGCCTTGGTATTCCTGAATACGAAGCCAAGCGTTATGAGGGGAAAATCAAGGATGGCAACGTTCTGATTTCTGTCCACACCGAGTCCTCTAAGGAGGTGAAGTGTGTGAAGGATATCTTCGAGAACGCAGGCGCACAAGATATCTCAAGCACCGGAGAGTCCACGCCCCCGAAGCCCAAGTAGTCAACGATTCGGTTTTAAGATGGTTTTCCATCAAAAGGATTCAACACTCTGCCACTGAAAAGCTGCTAAGCGACCTTTCAGTGGCAGATATTTTTCTGACCACTAACCAATAATCCATGACCAACTGTTGCGCAATATTCGCACGCGATGGGCATGGGGAGGGGATAACCAGACCATGCGTAAATTTACCACGTGGAAGGATCTTTGCCAACCAGGACTCGCAACAGATTTCTTTGCGCGTGAATCCTTGCCACGTTTTGACCCCACTGTAAAAGGTTATGATTGGCAAAATGCTTGGTGGCTGGCCGAGCTTTGTCGGCTTGCTTACCGACAGGATAGGGAAGAATCCAAACACCCTGCGCAACCTACGCGTTCAGCTTTTCTTGCCCAAGCCGGACTACGCCAGGAGGCTTTCTTCAACGATACCAGAACGAGCACTCAGGTGATGCTGGTGCGATCCGTCGGTTCGACGCCCTTCGCAGTTCTCGTCTTTAGAGGAACGGAGCAGGATCCCCGCGATTTCATTAAGGATATTAAGCTGCCCCTTGTTTCCTTTGGTCCCGACTGCGGTAAAGTTCATGAAGGCTTTCGTGAAGCCTTGAATTCCGTATGGGAACCGATAGCGGAGGCTATTTCCAAACTCGAGATTCCTCTCTTCTTCACAGGGCATAGCTTGGGAGCTGCCCTCGCGACGCTCGCCGCAGCCTGTCATCCACCCTCTGCGCTCTACACCTTTGGTTCGCCTCTCGTTGGCGACTCTGCATTCGGGCGAAAACTCTCCAAGGTTCCGGTGTTTCGGATGGTTGACGGGATCGACGCGGTCACAGAAGTTCCTTCTGAAGCGTTGGGATACTGCCACGTGGGAGAATTACATCGTCTTACCGGAGAAACAGTTTCGCCAGAGTTCCTGCAGCATCCGTTGGACTGGTTCCGTGCTCTCCTTGGGTCATCGCAATTGCTTGCCGACCACGCACCGATCAACTATGTCGAGCGATTAGAGTCCTCGGCGGGTAATCGGTCAGTGACGGGGGGGCCCCCGTTGACTGCCCGATTACAGTCGCGAGTAGTGAGTTGCGAGTAGTGAGTTGCGAGCTGGGAAAACTTTGTCGTTAGCTTTGTCGTGTTATGTTGCGCACAACATAAAGCGACTTATGTTGCGAGCGACGTTATGTTGCGCGGGCTCATTCTTTCCTCATTATAGCGAGGATTGGCTTTAAGTACGCAACATAACGCGGTTTGAGCACAATGCAATCTACACTGGGAACATCGGCATCTTGCCTGTGCACACCTTGCCTGCACACATACGCCTTTGCTACGTCAAACAGGCAATCTCGCCGGCTCTCATACAACAACGCCACCGTAATCTCGAACGTCACCATAATCTCGAACGTCACCGTAATCTCGACGCCACCGTAATCTCGACGTCACCATAATCTCGCGCAAAAGTTCAAGATTACATTCGCATCAGGTTGGGGTATGGCCGAACATCTGTTTAACAGCTTATTGTAATCTTGAAGATTTCTTCAAGATTACAATATTGACAGAAAGAATGTTGAGGTGTAGGCTGTTGAGAGG
>CAZUAY010000190.1:0-7843 GCA_964618405.1 uncultured Lentisphaerales bacterium | reverse complement strand
AAAACCCGTGCTCCGTTCGTTACGACCACTGCTTAGTGAAAACCGAGTTATAGGCAAGGCAAAATGCCTGTTGGCGGAGCGACATCGGGATCGGTGATCGCGGATGATTCCGGCCTCACCGAGGCCAGCCACAGAGGAGAAGTTGCGAGTTGCGAGTGAGCGATCCCAGGCATCACCCTCCGTGAAACATACTTTTTTACTCCAACCCCGATGGCTGCCCGATTACCCGTGCATAAAAAGTATAAACTATTAAAATAGGTATGATGCGATGGAGATCTTTAAGCGCATGGTTTGCGCTGGGAACCCTGTCGCCGTTGCTACTGGCGAGGACAGGGAAACGGTGTTATACTTTGTCATCAGAAAGATCGTGCATTGCCGACAATCGGGTTGTATCGGATTTGTCTTTATATTTAAAAAATGAGAAGAATGAGAATTTACATCATAGGGGATAGCATTTCGATTCATTACGGACCCTACTTGCAGGGTTATCTCAAGGGCATCGTGGAGTATGCCCGGAAAGAGGGAGAGGAGGAGGCCTTGCTCAACCTTGATCTCCCCCAAGGGGCGAATGGCGGAGACTCTTCCATGGTTCTGTCGTTTTTGAAAGGAAAAGCGGCTAGGGGTGGGATCAAAACGGATCTATTGCTCGTGAACTGCGGACTTCATGATATTAAAACGAATCCGTCTACTGGAAAAAAACAGGTTTCTTTAGAACACTACGATAAGAACCTGCGTTCCATCACGGAGTTAGTTGCCTCGATGGGTCTCAAGCTGGTGTGGATTCGGACGACGCCCTGCGACGAAGCGGTACACAATCGAATGGGGATGAGTTTTTATCGATTTGCGGCGGATACCCTCGGTTACAATCGTGTCGCCGATCAGATCATGAAAGAGGCAACCGTGCCCATCATCGATTTGTACACGTTTACGATGAATCTCGGAGCCGACGTTTACTGCGACCACGTTCATTTTCAAGTTCCCGTGCGAGAGAAGCAGGCCGCTTTCATTGCAGGATGGCTCATGGGCTATAAGCCCAACGAATCGGGCGCTGTCGGGAGAGAATGACGAGTTCCCGTTACTATTCTCGGGGATTCCACGTCCAGTTGATGATCGGCAGGCTTCGCCTATCATTCGTATTCCAGAGTCCGATCTGAATTCCACGTCCGTCCGTGCATCCGTTGAATACGCCGATCTGAAGGCCTTTGAGTTTCGTGGCGCGATTGTCGAAACCGACTTGCATGCCTGCCGCCCGAGAGGTGGAGTTAAAGCCACCAATCTGGAGTGCGGCTCCGTACCGCGATTTATTGAACACGCCGACCTGAAGTCCTTCGAGTTCCGAGACGCGATTCTCGAAGCCGACTTGCACGCCCACCGTCCGATAGGTGGAGTTGAATGCGCCGAATTGGAGTCCCGTTACGTCACGTGCGGAGTTGAAGCCTAAGGTTCCGACGATGCCCGTAACCCGATTCTTGACTCCGCCGATAAGGCAAAGGGAGATCCCAGTAACATGACCCTTGATCCTCGTTCCAGCTCCAGACAATTCCAAGCCGTAAACGTTTTCGCCTGGAGCAGATAACCGGTTTAGATATCTCCCTCTTGTTTCTGTGGATGGTGATACTGACTCCGGAACAAAGGGGATCAGGATGCCTGTGCCGATCAGCTCAAACCGGATGCCGTTCACGGTAGAATTCGTGGGGAAGGAAACGGTGAAGACATTGGCGCCGATCCCAAAGACACGGGTGTTTTCGGCAGGAACATACCATACGGGTCCGCGCGTCTTCATTGTGGAGGTACAACCTGAAACGAAAAAACCTATACCAAGCAGGATGCAGAGCTTGTGTTGTATGATTCCGTTCTTTGTTCGCATAACATGCTTTTGCTCACTTTTCTCCCTAAACGTTTAAACCTCCGGTTGCCGAATCCGACGAGAAATTAAGGGTACTATAGTTTGCTGACGGTGATGCGTCAATTTGAAAAATTTGATTTTCTGTAATGGGTTGACGGTTGATCTAAAAAAGGCGATAATAGCGACTTCTTTCGTTGGTTCCCGCGTTGCTAGGTTCTGAATTTATCGGCGCGACGGAAATGACGGTGCTTAGAGAGATACAAAGAAAGGGATTAGACTATGATCGCAAGAGAAATGAAACCAGGCATTCAGGCTATTATTTCGGCGCATTGGGAGCGTCGGCTTTTTGATTCTCTGATTCCGCTTCCAGACGGTACCAGCTACAACGCTTATTTGGTGAAGGGGGAGTCGGCAACGGCTTTGATCGACACGACCGATCCTGACCTGCGCGCGGATTTGATGAATCAGCTTGAGAACGTCGCGCGGATTGACTACATCGTTTCGAATCACGCCGAGCAAGATCATTCGGGGCTCTTGCCCGAGTTGCTCGAGAAGTATCCCGAGGCGGTGCTATTGTGCAGCACGAAGGCGAAGGATCTGCTCATGACGCATCTGAGCATTGAAGCGGCACGCATTCGCGTGGTCAAAGACGGCGAAGAGGTTTCGCTCGGTGACAAGACGATGCGTTTCATCTACACGCCTTGGGTGCATTGGCCTGAGACGATGTGCACGTACATTCCCGAGTCGAAGGTGCTCTTTAGCTGTGACTTCTTTGGTTCGCATTTGGCCACGACCGATCTTTTTGTAGTTGACAAGGGGCTGACTTACCGATCCGCCAAGCGTTACTATGCAGAGATCATGATGCCGTTCCGTGGGGCTATTGAAGGCAACTTAAAGAAGCTTGCGGCGCTTGACTTCGATATGATCGCGCCGAGTCATGGGCCTGTTTACGACGACCCTAAATTTATCCTCGATGCCTACAAAGAGTGGGGATCGCCCGTGGTTAAAAATGAAGTTTGCTTGCCCTACGTGAGTATGCACGGCAGCACAAAACTGATGGTTGAGTATCTTGTGGATGCCCTCGTCAAGCGTGGTGTCAAGGTGCATGTCTTCGATCTGATTGTCACGGATATCGGCGAGTTGGCGATGTCGCTGATGGACTGCGCGACCTTAATCGCAGCAACACCGACCGTCCATGTGGGAGCGCATCCTACGATGTACTACGCGGCGCACATTGCCAACATGGTTCGCCCAAAAACCAAGTATGCTGCCGTGATCGGATCCTACGGCTGGGCAACGAAAGCTGCTGAGGCGATTGTCGGACAGATCCCGAACTTGAAAGTCGAGGTGCTGGGTACGGTGATGCAAAAGGGATTGCCGACTGCCGAGACGTTTGCACAGCTTGACGCTTTGGCTGATGCTGTGGTGAAGGCGCATACCGCCGGCGGGGTCGACATGACTCCTCAGTAACTCGAACCCATACGTTAACGATCAAGGAGGTTTACTATGAAAGCAAAAGTAGATGAAGGTACCTGTATTGGCTGTGGAATCTGCGCAGATGTTTGTCCAGAGGTTTTTGAATTAGTGGACGGCATCGCAAAAGTTAAAGTTGATCCCGTTCCGCCAGAGAATGAAGAAAAATGCAAGGAAGCTGCCGAGAGTTGTCCTGTACAGGCCATTTCGGTTGACGATTAAAATAGTGGTTCCGTGATCAGTCTGTGATCGGAACTCTCTATGAAATTTGAAGATCGCCATTACGCCCCACCTCAGACTGTCACGCTGCGTGATGGCCGTGCGTTTACCATTCGGCTAATCGAGGCTGTCGATTTGCCGCAGATGATCGCCTTTTATCATGAGATGCCCGTCAAGGACGGCATCTACTATCGTGGTACGCCTACCGCGATGATCGCTTCCGCTGAAAAATGGGTTCCTGCTGCGGCAGTTAATCCCTTGATGGTTTGCCTCATCCTCGAAGATCCGACAGGTGCCATCCACGGAGAAGCTTGGTACTCATGGAAGGCGGAGAAGCCTGAGATCAGTCTCTTCGGCATTTGCATTCGAACCACCGTGCAGGGGCAGGGTGCAGGCCGCCTTATTATGGCGCGTTTGCTTGAGATCGGCGACACGTATGGCCCGCCGAAGATGAGCCTTACGGTGCAGTTTGAAAACGCTCGCGCGTGGAAGCTCTACACCTCCCTTGGCTTCACGCCGCTCTATGAGCAGATGCGTCCCGCCCGTATTAACGCTCCGCCTATGTTAGAATTTTACATGGAGCGCGTCATGGGAACCGCGCTGCGGGTGGAGCGGACGTCGCTTCGCATCGGCTGGGCTTCGGCGGACATTACGCCACAACATCCGGCTTTCATTGCGGGCCAGTTCCACGGCCGTCTTCCAGAGGCGCCGGCCGAGCCACTCACGATCACGGCACTGGTCCTCGACAACGGTGAAGGGTGCGCGGCGCTTGTCTCGTGCGATCTTATTGGCGTTTTCGCCGAATTTGAGCAAAAAGTCCGCGCTCGTGTTGCCACCGCCATCCCGGAACTCACCGCCGGCACGGTCATCCTCAACGCCACCCACACGCACACAGGACCCGGCATGGATGGTAATCGCGCCTTTCTTTCGCCCGATGTGCGTGAGCGGTTCGCTCCTCATGTGCCTGAGATTGCGGCTTATCATGAGCTCGTTGTGACGCGTATTGTTGATGCTGTTGCTGAGGCTTGGCGGAAGCGTAAACTCGGCAAAGTTGCCTGGGGTCTGGACTTTGCCGTCGTCGGTCGCAACCGCCGTTGGGTTGATCGTGATGGGAAATCGACGATGTATGGCAATGTCGCTGTGCCGCACTTCTCCCATATTGAAGGCTACGAGGATCATAGCGTCAATGTGTTGGCAACCTACGATCCGGCCGGTGAGCTTACGGGTGTCGTCATAAATGTTCCTTGTCCCTCGCAGGTGAGCGAGCAGGAGTATCGCTTCAGCGCCGACTATTGGCATGATACGCGGTTGGCGTTGCGTCGGCAGTTTGGCGATGCGCTTTATGTGATGCCTCAGTGCAGCACGGCCGGAGACCAGTCGCCGCACCCCTTGTATGAAAAGGCCGCGTTGCAGCGAATGGAGCACCTCCGTGATCAGACGAGGCGTGCCGCGATTGCCGCTCGGCTTGCTCGCGCGGTCAGCGACGTTGTCGCCGTCATCGGCTCTGAGGCAACTGACGACCTCCCGCTACGAACCACCTCTGTCGTAGTCAACTTGCCGCTGAATAAGATCAGCGCTCAGCAGATGGAGGAAGCGCTACGTGAGGCTGAGGCGTGCGATGCAACGCGCGATGCTGAGCTTAAAAAGCTAACGGACAACCCAAGCCTCCTGCGAGAACCTCGCTGGTATGTGCCCCTCACTCGGGCTACGCGCACGGGCAACTGGTACCGTGAAATGGTCGCTCGCTATGAGCTGATGAAGACGCAACCCGACGCCGCGCAGACCGTGACGATCCGTGGCGTCCGTCTCGGCGATGTCGCCTTTGCCTGCAATCCGTTTGAGTATTACCTCGACTATGGTATCCTAATCAAAGCGCGGAGCCCTTTCTTGCAGACTTTCCTTGTCCAGCTTGCGGGCGATGGTATCTACGTTCCAAGCCTGCGCTCAACGGTGGGTGGCGGATATGGCTCGACTCCTGCCAGCAATCCCGTCGGTCCTGAAGGCGGGTTGATCCTTGCTGAAGAAACGATCACGATGCTGAATCGCCTTTATGCTGAAAGCTGAGCCCAGTACGGGTACAATCCAATCTATGAGGAGCTGTTTATGCTAGGACTGAATGTTTTTGAAATGGGCGCATGCGGAGACGGTGTTACGGACGACACCGACGCCATCCAAGCGGCGATCAACGCCGTTTACGCGCGCGGTGGCGGGACGGTTCTCTTCCCGTTTACACCTAAGGGCTATCGCATTGCGAAGCCGGCACCTGAAACGGTTGACGGATTTCCGTGTTGTTCACAACTCTTTATTCCTTGCGAGCCAGGTAATATTGATGGCTGGCGCAATATCTGCCTTCAAGGAGAGATGCCGGTACGCCAACTCTACGACTATCAGATGCGCGCACCGGGACAGTGCCACATGTGGCCGGCGACCGAATTTCCAATCCGGATCAACAACTGTGTCCTTTTTTCCGACTGGGAAGCGCCTGAGAATACGAGCGATCCCGATGCGCGACCGTGGTCGTTGATCTCGGTTTTGGGCGGTAGCAGTCTGCCCTTTGGATTAGAAAACCTGAGCGTTCGGAACCTCGAATTTCGCGTGGTGCTCAACACGGATAAGATGTATCCCACCTCATCGGCGGCCAATTTCAAGGATACCAGTCGACTCATCGTAGAACACTGCCACTTTGGTCTGACGCGCAACGTCTGTAGCTACAGTGAGCAGAAAGAGCTTCAAGCCAATCCCTGTTATTGCGCTGGGCTAATCGCATCGGCCGATCAGAACGATCATCAGTCGTTTCGCAGTGTTGGCGTTCAGGGCTTCAAGTACGGCTTTGTTTTTGGCGAACATACGGTTGCCGATTATCTCTATGTTCACAATTGCGAAGAGGCGATCGTCTTCCATGATTCATCACACTTTTCGCATATTGTGCATGTTGTGGCACAACACAATGGCAAGATTGTTTCCGCCTTGCGTCAGCCAACGTTTGGACTTCCTCCCTCGCAGAACATTTACTTCCGAATTGATACCGTGAATTTTGAGCCAGGCGGCAGTCCGGCCGCTTACAAACTCACGCACGGCGTCTACGACCCTGATAATCGGATGCACGCCCGCATCGGCATTCACAGCGGTTGTCCTGTTTCGATCTCGCCCTTTCCCGTTGAGGGAGGCCGTTATGTTCTGCTCGATAAAATCGTCTAACCTTTTCCTCGTACTCTGAACAATCAAGAATTATTCATTTCCGCGCCGAGTTTTTTGGAGATCGCTGGGAGCGCAGCCGTAGATGGCTCGGAAGGTGTGGTTGAAGTGGGAGAGGTTGTTGAAGCCGGCAGCGAAGGCGATCTCACTGATGGATAGACTACTTTCCACGAGCTGACGGATCGCATAGTCGATCCTTACCTCGCGTAGAAACTGTGTAAAAGTTTTGCCCGTATACGCTTTAAAATGACGCGAGAAAGTGGCCTTGCCCATGGCGGAGTGGACAAGCGCGTCTTGCAACGTGATCGCTTCGTGCAGATTATCCAGAATAAAGGAAATCGCTTTTTGTACCTCGACCGTGTTACCCAACCGCTTTGAGGAAGTCAGCACTTTGCGCGAAAGTTGGCACCGGTCAGCTTCTGGGGCGGACAAAAGAGTCTCCAAAATTCGCATAAAGGAAGCGAATCGTCCCACTCCGCGTTGCGTCGGCATAGAAATTATCAAATCAACGACACGTTCCCGAGTCGCTCCGGTGAATTGCATGCCAAGCCTGGCATCCAACCAGAGCGGTTCCAGTTCGCGTGTTTCTTCCAGATGCCCCAGCGGCGTCTCGTCCCCTAAACTAAACTGAACTGAACTGCATAGCCGGAAGAATCGTCTAATCCATGCCAATAGTGGGGTAGTCCGGATCCGATTAAAACAAGATCCATCGTGCCGAATGATGTGATGTTGTCGCCAATGAACCGCGTACCAGCCCCTCTCGTAACGAGCGTAATTTCAAACTCGGGGTGAAAATGCCAGCCGCTGCCTGCACCTGCGAACGCTTGTGCCGGACCCGCTATCGGTATAACCTCAACGTCACGCACGTTGTCATGCCAGCGCAAGAGCCGAAACGACTGCCTCAGTGGCATCGCAATTTTTTCAAGTTGAAGTTTCATAATAAATCAAACCCCTACAGAGAGGACATCTAAAAAACAATGCCTCTCTCTCAAAAGCTAATACTGATAGTGTATATCATCCTGCATCAGCTTGTCCAACGGATTCCTCACAACTCACGTAATCGGTCAGTGACGGGGGGTGCCCCGTTGACTGCCCGATTACAGTCGCGAG
>CAZUAY010000189.1:0-7857 GCA_964618405.1 uncultured Lentisphaerales bacterium | reverse complement strand
GTAGCGAGGGAGCCGCTTTTTCTATTCATAATTCATAATTCGTAATTTTCTCCCAGCTAGAACCTAGAGCCTGAAACCTAACACCTTCCTTGCAGACTTTGCGTAAACTTAGCGATCTTTGCGTTTAAGATTCTATCACCATAGCCAACAAGGAATGTCCAATGTCCAAATGAATGATCGCTCGCGAAATCTACGATAATAACGTAAGATCGTAGACGGCCTGACCGAAGTTCCCTACTTGAGAATTGGATTTGAGTGTTGGCTGTTGGATATTGAGATTACCCAGCGCTCGGTTACCTTTTCTGATGACCTCTAGCCTTATCCGCGCCCCCAGCGCGTCAAGATGGCGCGTGCCAATTTCTGCCCAATCTCGCGGTAATGTTTCTGAAACAAAACTGTGTCGCGGATCAGCCCGTACGGCGTCTCGAGGGAAAAAGCACTACAGCCGATTTCATTGTGAACAAAATTGGCAAGCTTCGGTCCATCCCAGCGAGAGGGATAATTCGCTACTTTAACAAAATCGTTGTCAGCGTAGTCCGGTGTCAATGCTTCTTTGAAAAGATTGGTCCACGCCAGATTCGCCTTGTCAACTTCCGGCTTGCCTGAATCGCCCACAAAAGCATAGGCCCCTTGGTCTTCAGATGCACCGGGCGCATGAAGATCAAGGACCAATTCCGGTTTGCACCGCGTTGCCCATCGATGCATATCACGTTGCATCACCAAGGTTTCGTGTCGCATCGGCGGTCGCCCCCACGCTCGATTCAGATCGTGTGGAAACGGATCCTTACCATAAGCACCACCAAGAACATCGTCTAAGTTAGCAAACGGCACAACCCAAATACACCAGTTCACTGGCTTTGCACGCGAGAATGCCTCCATCATGCCATCAAGGACCCACGAACCCGGAGTCTCACCCGCATGTTGCCGAGCCACAATGTACAAACCACGCGGATTTGGACACGCATCACAACCCTTCCAGATATTGTTCGCAAGCCGTTTCATGACTTTCCCGCCTTGCGTCAGACCAATATCGCGCTCCTGCCAATAGCCTTTGCAATGCTCAAGTGTCGTGGCAAGCTCATCGGAACCGTAGGGGATGCAAAACGCGAACTCCATGGGTTCAACTGGATACGGAACAACCCACGTAAGCTGCGACTGACCTTCCGCATCGCGTTTCACCTCGGGTGCCTTGAGCCGATTCCAAGCTTTGCCACGCTCCCGAAGGACGGGCCTAATCGTAGCTGGGTTGTTGCCCCCGAGAAGCGTCTCAAAGAACACTAGCGTTAGCTTCAACGTTTCTGGGACTCCAGTCGCCGGTGGAGCCAAATCATGGAGTCGAAAGTCGAACCAAAGTGCTTCCGTGCCCCCGCACGGATCCGCAGTAAAAAAGATTTCAGGATCCCCCGCCTTTGTGCGAACTTCCAACACGCGGACGTTGCTCCCGGGAAATCGATCAAGAACTTTTAAAGCCATCTCTACATCTCCTACTTTTTGTGTTCTACGCGTCTCAAACCGTCGTGGCTAAAAACATCACGTTCGCCATTTTTGTAAAGGTTCCTCGGCAAGTGATGCTTTTTTTCCGTCTTCATGCTCAACGGTACGCTAGAACTGTCCTGAGCGTAAACTAAATCCCTCGATACGCTTATGCCGTGATTAACAGTTCAACCGGCCCAGATGACGCCTGAACGAACAGCTCGCGCCGGTCGGCGTCGAAACTCCAGTCGTCGATATCCAGTGTCTGCCCGTTAAGCGTGACCTGTGCTGGCGTGAAGTCTATTGCCACTCGGAACGACCACTTGCGTGACATGAGTTGCCCTTTGAATGTCCCGTGTGATGCACCCACACGGATAATGGCACGCGTTCCTTCACGGTGCGCCCTAATTGGCGTACATGAAAACGCGTCGTTACGGTTTTCCAGCGAAACGCCATCGTCCTCGTACAGTTCAAACGTACTTTCTTTTATGCCCGGAAACACATAGAGTTCTATTTCAGTCAGGGGCATCTCTCCACGGTACTGCATCACGGGACCGAAGGGAATGATGGCACCTTCGCGCACGAAGAGTCCACCGCCACGATCCGCGGGCCACGTGATGGTCACCCGTTGCTCCCCTTCGATAATCGCACCGCTCCAGTAGTCTTTCCAGCGTCCGGCGGGGAAGTAGACCTCCGGCTTGTAGATCGTCACCATGAAGTCGCGGCCCAACAAATATTGGTGCATGACATCGCGGCACTGCAAATCGTCTTGGAACTCCAGTGTCAAGGGCGCGAGCAGCGGAAAGCCAGTCTGAGTGGCATGCCAAGCCCACGCGTAGAGGTATGGAATCAACTGGGCGCGCAACCGACTGTAGGTCTGATGCATGGCCAGCAATGCCGCCCCCTGAACCCAAGGCATGCGGAAGTAAGTCCAACTATTGATCTGGCTCCACGGCAAGAGGTAGCCGAAATGGATGCCTTCTCTCTCGGCCACCTCCATGTCGTTCGTCATCCAACTGTGCCCGACGATGGCGGTGTTAAGCAAAGCGCCAAGCGTCGGCAATCGCCCGCCGGTATCCCCAGTCCATGTACCCGACCATGCTTGAAACCCAGTCCAGCCGGACGGCGTGAAGGTCACCGCACGCCGCCCCGTATAATTTTCGAAACCTTCCTGCATCTGACGGACGTAGAGTAGCGGGTTGAGATTGTGCATCTCGCTGTCGCGCATACCGTTGCCCCACAGTCGATCTGGATGCTCGAGCACTTGGAACGCGCCGTCTTGTTTGAAAAAATCAATGCCCTGATCCACAAACTTCTGGAGATGCTGGAACCACGGCTCCTCGCGTTTCGTGACGGTGTCCATCGAACGGGGGTACTGGAAATGCGCATCATGCTCGGCATCGTGCTGGAAGAAGGCGGACTCCGCCTTCTGCTCTGCCTCGCTGGCGGTAGTTCCGATACGCCGTTCGGCCTCATACGAGAGGTCGTAGTCGCAGCAAAGCCAAAGCTCCATGCGAAAGTTCATGCGTTGAATGGCACTGAAAAAATTATGGGGGCCCTTCTGTGCATAACTGGGAATTGGAAACCGCTCCTTGCTCCACTTTTTTTCGAGAGACTCATCGTAGTGCTTCTCCATCCAACCGGGCTCAAGGCCAATTACATCGCAAGGAATACCTTCGCGGCGGAAATTGAGAGCGTCGTTGACGGCTTCATAATCGTTGGCCTGCGTACGGCAGATGTACCACAGCCCAAACGCCCATTCGGGCGGCAGCTTTGGGCGACCGGTCAGGCTGGTGTAGACGTCGATCAACTCTCGGAACGAGTCACCGATCATGACATAATAGTCGATTACACCCCGCCCATCGCGCCATTCAAAATGCTCTGGGTCCGACTTGCACATATCAAATAAGACACGGTGCGTCGTATTGACCAGCACCCCAACGCCGCGCGTCGACATGAAGAACGGAACGGGAATGTAGGACTTCACGTTCAGCATCTGGCAGTCGGCGAAGTGTCCGCGATGGAATAGCCGTTCTCGCGTCTGATCGCCAAAACCAATCCAGTCCTCGTCGGGGCTGGCACGGAAACGTGCCGCGGCACCCTGCTTTTGCACCGTTGCAGCAACAGGCTCCAGTAGCACACGTCCCTGACTGTCAGAAACGCTCAGTGCCGCTCCCTCCTTGGCACAGCGAATCGTGAAACCGGATGTTTGGTATGTCAGCCACTTGTCGTCTGAGGCTGTCGTCACCTGCACATCCGTTCCATCAGGCTCCACAATGAAACCATAACGATTCAGTCCCGAGTCGGCGAGATCACCCTGAGGCGCGATCTGAATCCGAGCAATCTGTTTGTTCAATATTGTGACGCGGCGCTTAAGGCCTTCTCCAATATCCTGATCTATGCAAGTCATAATAGTGGCGCCTTCCTTGTTGTCATTCTCCGTTTAAAAACCAAGACTGAGCAACCACGATCACACGTAATGATCGCAGATTCACACGTCTAATAGATCCATTAGGCTGCTTTTCACTAGCACTTTCATAGGTGCTAAGAAGGCATTGATCACCAAAAAAACACAGGCTTGTGTAGCAATAATTATGGGCAGGATCTGCAAGGAGCGGCTCATGCGCCTGCCAACTTTGTCCTTCATCATCCGAGGTCGAAACCGCCAACGGCGTGCGCCACTGAAACGTGGGATCACCAAACGGCACCTGACTGCGATCATTATGCAGCATGACGAGACGATTGGAATGCGGAAGGCGTTTGATCGTGGCAGGGCCGCAGGCCATAGGCGTTGGGCACAAGACTTGAAAAGGACTCCAATGCTCACCGCGATCCTCTGACCGAGCCGCATAGGCAAACCCACCATTTGAACGCGCCCACATCAGCAATCGGCCATCAGCCAATTCCACAATACCAGGCTCCTGCGCAAACACTTCGCGCTGATGAAAAATTCTAAGATGGGGCGTTGCATCGGGTACAATCCATTCAGGACGTTGATGGTTTTCAGGTTGAATAAAAATTTCTTGCTGACCGTGCCGCCAGGAGTTGCCACTATCATCGCTGATGAAACACCCGCTCAACTGAAGGCTGCCTCCAAGGAGCGGGAAAAACACATACGGCACCAGCAAGCGCCCATCACGCAACTGAACCAAACGATCATTGTTGACACAATAATAACCTTGATTAGCAATAATACGGAAAGGCTTTGTCCACGTGGTGGCCTCATCATCGGAAACCGTCCAATAAGGCACGCAAATATCATGAGGCAACTTAACGCAAAATAAGGCACCTAATTTCCCGTTCGCCAAGCGCAACAAGCTGACGCTCATCACATTGACCCAATCCGGCTCGGGAACGAAAAACTGCTGCGAATCCGACCAAGTCAAGCCCCCATCTTGAGAACTTCGACTAACCAATTCCGCGGGTGACACATCACTGCCGCCGACAAAACGGCCATAAACGATATAAAGCCGACCATCCTTGAGTTCAACAGCAGCCCCCTCCCCCGAACGATTGCGGTCAGTCGTATGATCCTCCAAAAGAAAAGACCAAGGCTGAGTCGTCGGCTCCTTAACCTGGCGGTCTTCAGCACCTGATCGCCGTTGACAATCGCTTACATTATTTTTCTGCAACATTCGTTATTCCTTTTTTTTAAAACCGTCTCACTTCACAAACACCGTTCCAAACTTCGACACATCATCGAACTGGGTGGTTCCTGTGGGCGACCACGCCGCTCGCTCGACCTTGTCGCCGCGTACGCGTTGCCGGCACACGTTAATGGACCAAGGATAAATCAGGCTTGGCTTGCGTCCGTCGATTCCAGTCTGGGGATCAATGTCCCGTGCCATTTCGGCCCAAGGTACACGCACCTCGACCGTCCAGCCATCTGGGCCGTGCTGCACAGCCGCTTCGGCCTGCGATGCCCATGTCAAGTTTCCGTCGCCGCCTTCACTCATGTCGACATCCGTCAACACTCCAGCAGGATTAACAGCAATGCGGTAATAGGAGTGCGTCTGAGTTTCGATCAAGAGCTCGATATAGTCGCCTGCCCAGATGGCGGGATCATCATTCTGCGTCGCCGTAACATTCAGGTTGGTCATGTCCGGTTCCGAACAGCGTATTCCAAAATAAAGCGCGTCGTCCCCACCCCAAAAGACCTGAAACGTCGTCCGGTTTTGCCCACGGCGGCTTCCGGTCGTGACGCCGGTCTCCACATCATAGAGCGGGGATACCCGAACAGCCGGCCAATGGGTTTTATCGTCGAGATTGCCGTCCAATGCCTCGCCTTTCATACTGCTCGGGAGCGCTCGCGCCTGAGGCACGTTCACCCGGCCTTTGCCAAGCCGTGTCTCGAGTTCTTTCAAGGGTTTGCAGTAGTCGGCAACAAGGTCAACGCGCGTGCCGTAGATCGTGTTGCCGGCTGCGCGCTGTGCCTCAGAAAGCAACGTCAGCGTTTGGGCTATCACTTCTGCGTCCTTCATCATCATCGGCCAGTTTGCTTCGGAGTACTCGATAAACGTCTTCATCTCCTTTGCGGCTGGACCGTAAAACAAAGTATAAAATTCATCGAGCAGTGAGTCGAGGTCTTGATCAGCGTCCCACCAAAGCCGAGAGGTCACGTAGAGATTCAGATGCATGACCGCCAACGCATGCCATGTGTATTGACTCGGATTAGCATGTTGGTAGACTTCGATCATATCCCCCTTTGAGATCCCCTTCAGCGATCGCAGATCCTCTGCAATTAAATGGAGAAAATAAACTGGAATAGCCGCAAAAGTGCTTGGGCGGCTTTGCAAGTAGTAATCGTAGATATACATCTCTTTGGACGGCAGTTTTGCCAGCCAGTCCTGCCGCAGCGCCCGATTCTCGTCTCGCGTTTTGTCATCATAGAAATTACTGCGCGTCTGGCAGAGCACCAGCGCCAGATTGGGGCTAAGTTGGTCGATTTTTTCCGGAGGTAGCCGGTAGGAACTGTACGAAAGCCCGCTGACCTTGCGGTCGGGATGGGTTTTGTACAACTCCGTGGCGACCCGATTGACGTACCCCCATACGTAATCTGACATGGCGCCAAGTCCGCCTCGCTCCGGCGTTCCCAGCCCCTGACACAAGGGGCACTCGCACATCAAGCTTCCATACCCATCACATGCGTCTAGACTGAGCATAGGTTCGTTACGAACATCGAACATCATCCGTGCAAATTTCAGGTTCTGCTGGAACAATCCCTCTGAAGAAAAGCAAGGTGCTCCCCCGTAGGAGTGGTCTGTGGCTCGCTTTCCCCTCTTCAGCGAATACCAGTCTGGGTGTGCTTTTTTTACCTCATCGCGGAGGTAGACCCACTTGCTGCCGTGACAGTTCTGGGTAAGTCCCATCATCTCCTGCCCAAAGTTGGCCCCTAACCGTAAGTTCCAGAGGATAGTCTCCGTTGTATTACTCCAATAGCCAAATCTGCGCATGGGAAAATCAGGAGCAACCGTTCGATTGGTCTCCGGAAGCGGTATGCTTTTCATTTCCGGCACGATTTCGCCCAGCTCCCCAGGGAAATACCAGCGCACGCCGAGACTCCGCAAATACTCATAGACGGCATTCAAGGTGCCGGCGTCATCTGTCAGCCAGACACCAAGCTCAGGCGCGTGCAAGTGGAGACCCATTCGGTAATAGGGGAAGCCATAGTACTCGCCTTCATTCACCGTGTCCCAATCCTTCGAAGCCCGATGCTTGTCTTTGTTCCAATCGTCATGATGTCCGTAAGGTTCCATGGGCACAAAGTCTCGGTCCGGCCCTAGCAAGGCCAGCCAATTAGTGCCCGAGGCCATACGGAACGCGCCGTGGGCTAGACCCTGGGTCGAGAGACCGAGTGCATCGGTGAAACGACTCACTCCGACGTATATTTTCACAGGAGCATTGCCGGGCTCGGTGAGCGCCGGAAGTTCCACCCCAGAGATTTTCTTAATATAGTCTTGTAGTTCGCGCACGGCTAGTTTCGTCATCCGTGCGGGGTTTTCAGCGAAGATAATCTCTGCGCCAGACTGACCGTTTTCAGCGATCATCATTTCGGATCGAAGTGTGCAACCGCACAACAGCAACGCGCCAAACCCAATCCGAACCACAACTTGTTTTACTTGCATTTGAAATCCTACTTAGTTTGTAACCGTTCGTTGCGCGAGTCGAGCAACAAAAAACCCACCTCTCGGGTGTGACTTCTTGAAGTGGACTAGACTATTTCACAACAGAAAATAGATTAACTACTCCTCTCAAAAAAAGCAAGCACTCAAAAGGTAATCGGTCAGGCACAGGGGGCTGTGCCTGACCGATTACAGTCTCTAGTCGCGAGTGGCAGAATGTCATATCAGCAGAACTCACGAATTTTTTGGGTTTCCCGTGTTT
>CAZUAY010000188.1:0-7890 GCA_964618405.1 uncultured Lentisphaerales bacterium | reverse complement strand
CTTATGCGGAGATCTCTCTAATTCTAAACGCAAATCCCCGACGCCCATCTGGGGGGGGAACCCTGTCGGCTCTTTCGCAGGAGCAGTACTCGTGACTAGCCACTAGCGACTCGCGACTGTAATCGGTCAGGCACAGCCCCCTGTGCCTGACCGATTACAAGAGGCAGGCGTTTAGCCTTTGAAACAAGCCCCGAAATATGATTAAATAGCGACATGAAATACACACCTGTCGCGATCACGGTTTTAGTAACCTTCCTTGCCTGTGGTTGTCTATCGCCGCTCGATAAGACGGGTAGGCTTCACCATAAGACTGTCGAGGTCGAACTTTCCAGCCTCGACTGGATCGAGGTGGCCTACTTCCCGATAGAAGAGAATCCTACCATCAAAGGACCGTGTAGGCTTTCACTACTCGGTGTGGGCGAGGTGATTGTGAAAACTGGACGCAGTCCGCAGCTCTGGGACTCGTTCTCGACGAAGGTTGGCGATCCGTATTGGAACGAGCTGTTCACGGATCGGATGCATTTGCCTCAAGATGAGATGCAGACGGTTTTTCAGGCCTTTGTAGATGAAGGGCTTATCCCTGCGCGCCTGTTTACACGACGGACTGAAAACCTAAAACCGCCATACGTAAACATTTCGGCGCAAGTTGGCATGGAAAAAATTCGTATCGCAACCGACAACCCCTACCTCGTACAGCTCGTGGAGGAGTCTCTTGAAAATTTTGGGTCTGTGATCCGACAGGCAGCTGATGCCTTGAAGGAGAATCCCTCGAAATGAAGATAGAAGACATCGCTGAGGTTCACCGACTGTTGATGGAAGATTTTAAAGCTCATCCGGCTCCCATCATTGACCTCATTGGTGCGCAAGAAGATAACCCGTTTAAGATCTTGATCGCAACCATTTTGAGTGCACGGACGCGTGATGAGACGACTGCGATGGTTATTACGACAAAGCTTTTTCCTGTCGTCAAGGGGTTCGCTGACTTACGGAAGAAAAGCGTCGAGGAGATTGAAGCGTTGATTTATCCGGTTGGTTTTTACCATCAGAAGGCGCTGGCACTGAAGAAACTTCCAGATGTCATCGACGCAAAATTTGGCGGTAAAATTCCGGAAACCGTTGAGGAGCTCTGCGAGCTTCCCGGTGTGGGCCGTAAGACCGCCAATCTTGTCGTAGCGGTCGCCTTCGACAAACCAGCAATTTGCGTTGATGTACACGTTCATCGGATCACCAACCGATTGGGTTTGATTAAGACGAAAACTCCGTTCGAGACCGAAATGAAACTTCGCGAGATCCTTCCCCTTGCTTTATGGAAGACGTGGAACGCCTGTTTT
This sequence comes from uncultured Lentisphaerales bacterium, assembly GCA_964618405.1. Taxonomy (GTDB): domain Bacteria; phylum Verrucomicrobiota; class Kiritimatiellia; order RFP12; family UBA3636; genus JBBQIY01. Next base: position 6,559 of record CAZUAY010000188.1, on the reverse strand, counting down.
GTCTCTTTCGGCCAGCGCCGTTGCACGCCGCTGCGACCGAAGTGCGCTGGGTGCTTCCTTGCGTGGTTTTGTGATTCCTACGATCCTGAACCGATCAAGCGCGGCAAGAAAGGCACGGTGAAACCCTGAAGAATACGTATCCGAAAATTCGCGCGCTTACCGTTTACTGTGGCTCGCAACGTGTAGAGGATCCTGCTTACGATTGTGCCGCGACGGATCTCGCCGGGATTTTAGCGGCTAACGGCATCACGCTTGTTTATGGAGGATCTGGAATCGGAACCATGAAGGTACTAGCGGATGCCATGTTGTCGCAAGGTGGTAAAGTGGTTGGCGTATTTACCAAGAGCTTGCGTGAAGAATATCTTCACCCAGAGCTCACGGAAACGATTTGTGTGGAGAATCTGTCGGCGCGTAAAGCCGAGATGATACGTCGCTGCGATGCTATCGTGGCATTACCGGGAAGTTTCGGCACACTCGATGAGCTTTTCGATTCAGCAGCGATGCGCAAGGTTCACAGCGGCGGCCATCGCCATCCGATTGGTATTTTAAACGTCAACGGGTACTTCGACGATCTTTTGGCATTTTTGTCGCACACGATCGCCGTGGGCTATACAAACGAAAGTGATAGCCAGCTTATCATAGCTGAATCGACACCAGCGGATCTGCTCGATCGGCTCAACGCAGCCGTTTAGCATTGTGCACGTGCACAGGCAAGCCCTCTGCGCGGCCGCGTCCGCGAAAAAACGATGGGTAACTTTTGGTATGGATCGAGGACGAGGAGGACAGGCGAAGCAAACGGAGCGGGGGTTTTCCAACCCCCGTCGTGTCGGGGACAGGAATGTCCCCGCTCTGTTCGTTACGATCACTGCTTGACGAACTAAAGTTATAGGCAAGGAATCTGGGCGTCGTTCGGGCCGAATTCAGGTAACCAGAATGCTCAGGATGTCGTATGGGCCATACGACACTTGGGTTACTCTGTCATCGAGATCGAGTGTTCGCAAGGTGCGTCCTAGCAGGTCGACGAGGGAAACCGCGTTTGGCGATTGAACGAAGCGTAGCGTCGCCTCACCGCGCACCCCAACGGTTTCATGCGCACGAATGAGATAGCCTTCGCCTTCCGGATTGGGCAAGATCCAGGCCGGGACAAGGCTCCCAAACGCTTCGAGGACAAACGGCGCTTCTCGCACCGACCCGCGGTACAGGAGGGGTTCGGCGAAAAGTGTTTCCGCCGCGTGCGCTGCGCTAGGCCGTTCCGGTGAGGAAAACGCAGAATGACGCCCCACGGCGAATTGGATGACGTGAGAACCTATATCAGCGAAAGGATCTGGGGAGTCGGGTGAGCGGAGCAGCGAAAGCCCCATGTTGCCTGACCGACACGAAAAGCCGTATTTAGCTTCCGTGATGAGAGCCAAGCCCTCGTGGTCATCGCCTATCGTCGCCCATCGATTGGCGGGCACTTCCCACATGGCCTCGCCCGAAACATCTCCCGGCACTTGGGGTCTTGCGACGCTTCCAAAGGGGCCTCCAAAAACAGCGCGTCCGCTCTTGAAAGGTGTGGGGAAATGGTATTTAAGCAAGGTATGCTTTTCTTGCCAGCTAATGGCGACTTCGATCCGCAGCCAAGGCGAATCGGCTTCGAGAATGTAGCTGACGGTTAGTTCGCTTTTTTCTCCGATGGCACTTGTACCGCGCAAACACGCACGAACCGGCCCAGCCTCCACTACTTCAAGCGCCAGCTTGTCCGTCGCCGCCTTCCCCAACGAGAACGAATAGCGTTCAATGTCCCACGCCTTGTGCCGGGTGGGGTTATCCGGATAAAGAACGAACCCAGCAGGTGCTTCCAGCACATCCACGCCATCAACCTTCAACCGCGTGATCTGGCCGACATCATCGAATGTCGCGCACAGTACTCCATTGTCGAGACATCGCGGCGAAACTTTCCAGACGGCAGGATCGAGGGTCATGGAATCCGCAAGGGCTTTCGTTCCCAGCCCAGGTAATTCGTACATCGCAAGCAATTGACCCGTGAGTTGGTGCTGTGCAGCGCCCTCTGCGCTTGCGGTTAGATCGACGACCACGCGCCGGGGAATTGCGAGTTGATTGAAAACGACCGGTTCGCCGTGAGGATCCGAAAGCTCCTCGACGGCATGCTGGAAGGCCACATCCCCCAGACGTTTCACTTCCGGTGTCATTTCCGAGTATACCAAATGCGATGAGGTCCCCGGCAACAGATCGTGAAACTGAGCAAAGCAAAGCCGCTCCCACGCTTCTGTGTCCGGCTTGCCCTTACCCGTCAGCGTTCTGACCGCTTCTAACGCTTGCGCACCCCGTTCGGCTCGGCGATAGAGCCGTTTGAATTCGCTCTGCGTAGTGTAGACGCCGCGATGGCATTCCAAATAAATTTCACCTTCATAAACAGGTAATCTGTCGCGAACCGCTTTCATGCGTTCGAAAAAGTCTTCCGCGCGGCCCCAGGACGTACGCGGAACCTTTGCCAGATTTCGCATCCGTCGCATCATCTCACAGGCATCGACCAGCGTGCCACCTCCACCATCTCCTACGCCGTTATAGAGGATAAACTCCGGGTGGACATCGGCCTGCCGATAGTTCCGCGCCTCTTCGATTCCTAACGGGTCTTCGCCCGTTAAATTGTCAACAAGGTTATCGACTGCAAACTGACGTGCCATGACCTCGCCGCCGCCCGGGCTACGCCAAATAAAGCTCTCGTATGGAAATGTGTTCGTATCGGACCATGCGGCTTTCTGGGTGACAAACCCGACGATTCCAGATAGGGACATTACCTTGGGCAGGCAAGCGGAATAGCCGAATACATCGACTAGCCACAGCACGGTTGAATAAGTGCCTTTCAGGCGCTTGAACGCCTGTTGTCCACTATAGAACGAGCGGGCGAGTGCCTCGCCGCACGGGATATTATTGTCCGCCTCGACCCACATCCCGCCCGTGGCTTCCCACCGTCCTTCTTTAATTCGCGCCGCGATCTGTTCGCTTAAACGCGGCTCCATGCGTTCAATCGCCTGATAGAGTGCTGGCTGTGTCCACATGAAAATGAACTCGGGATATTCTTCCAAGAGACGCAGCATGGTCGCCGCTGTATGGATCCCTTTGCGACGACCTTCATTCTCAGGCCAATTCCAGACGAGATCTAAATGAGAATGGCCGACATAGGTGGCTTCCAGTGCCCAGTTCTCGGCTGGGAACCGGCGATAGATAGCAGCGAGACAATCCGATAGGGCGGCCAAACCGCCCTCGCCCTCATACGCATCGCAGGCGATGTCGAGTTCGCCGAGCAGACGCCGCAGAAACGGATCGCACTTCGCGATTGGCGGACGGCGACCCGCAATCCACGTCTTCCACCCAATCTCTTTCAGCAATTGCTTGAGCAAGAGGGTAAGCGTCGCCAGATCCCAGTAAACGTCCCAGACCGCTTGGTTGCGACAGGCGATCCAAGCGTTTTCAAAGAGCATCCCGTACGCATCAGGTTTTTTGCCGCGGGCTTCCATCGAGGTTTGATAGGCGGCGCAATCGATCCAAAACTCCCCACCTTCATCCGGCAACCGACAATAGGTATGCGCCAAGTCGAGACCCGACCAAGGCGTGTCTTGATAATAGACCGTATGCTCGCCGCGGCAGTCCCAGTGAAAGAACCGCATGCCTTTCTCGGTGGGTTTGGCCGGAGGGAACACGACGTGAAACCAGCGCTGCGTCCAGGCCTGAGGGTCGACCCGGAGATCCTTCAGGATCGGCCCGAAGCGATCTCCTGGCTTGACTGGTGCGAGCGTCTGTTGCTTCGCACTGCTCAAAGGAAGCGGTTTGGGGTTCATTGGGCCACCCCAAACGTCCACCGTCTGGGGCGCACGCCAGCGGTTTTGCGCCAGCGTTTCAAGGATCTTATCCACTCGCTGAGGGATCATTTGAGGAAATGGATTGTATTCAGCCATAGAGAAAAGATCATGGTGGGTTAGTCTTTCTGATTCGGTTGCGCAAGCTCAGCCAATGCCGCTTCTGCTTGTTGACGAACGGTTTTTGACGTGTTGTCGCGGGCAAGCAGTGCCTCGAAAACGGTTTTTGCAACTTCGAGGTTTCCAGTGGCAGCCAGCATTCGACCCCATTGCACTGCCGCCGCACTGCATTGGTTACTGTCGGCCTTCTTTTCACCCGCTTCCGCGAGAGAGCGATAGACATCGGCTGCTTCGGCAAACCGTCCCGCATCAGAGAGGGTTTTCGCAACGGAATTCGCGAATGCGGCAAACCAATAGCCACTCATCGTACGCCACGGGAAGTGTGCCAGAACATCCAACGCTTCATCATAGCGTTTCCGCTCGCGGAGGTGTTGGGCGGCCGAAAGCCCTGCATGGAAGGTGGCGGCAAACCCTGCGTCCAACTCAACGATGCGCCTATTGGTTTCGAAGGTCTTGTCCGTATCCTTCAGTGCTTGGGTGTACACGTCCTTGGCTAGGAAAGATAGGATAGTCAATTTTCGATTCCGCCCAGCAAATTCGCTTGCTTGATCGATGTCGCGTGCGGCTGTCTGTGTTTCGCCAATGCGAAGGAGGGCGCGGCCTCGGTCGAACAGAGCGAGGGCCCGGACATCTTCCCTGCCGACCTTCGGGAGACTTGGCAGAGTACGCTCCGGCCAGTCGGCAATTTTTTCATCACGATACTCGTCGACCAGCCTTTGAAAGTCTTCCTTCGCGAACATCAACTGCATGCAGGCTTGAACTGCGTAGGCTCGATCCGTTACGGTTCGAGCCTGCGCCAAGCCTGCTTCGTACTGGCCATCTTGGAGACCGAGTGCTACTGCGGCACGAGCCTTGCCCAAAGCCGCCAATACCGGATCCTTCGTGTCGGCGGCAAGCGTTGTATACGTTGCAATGGCTTCGGCATATTTCCCGTCCGCAAGTTGCCCTTCACCCAAGTTTGATTGGTAAAGTTCGTGAAAGTTGATAGAGGACGCGGGTTGTTTCGCCATCCCAGATCCGACCCAAAACAGCGTTATCGCAAGTGTCAAACCTGCTGCACCGAACGGCAAACCCAATTTCTTGATTTTCATAATAATTTTTCCATATAAACGGGCTTACCACTCCATCTCGTCTATAGCTTGCGGCCAGACTGGGCTGCGATCATAAGTTGTTGCAATGGTCTTGATATCGCGCTGATAAAGCGGTGCTACGCCGCCGCCGGGCTCGATGTTCATGACGTAATCGTCCAACCATAACGTGGTGTAGGTCTTCCCCGCTATTTTCTCAGAGCGCTTTTCGTGACGCATGGGGTATTCCACGACGACCGTGCGACCGGCGTACCCCGACGTCTTAACGAAGTCGCCCGTCATGGCAAAGGTCTGCGGCTTTCCGTCCACGGTAACGGAGACTTTGGATGGATCCACCCAGTCTGGAAGCCGGACGTGCAGGGGTGCGTCGATCTTCATCGATATTTCCATTTTCCCATGAACCGGCGCATGCGTCAGAACCGAACACCAGGGCGTGTCGCGTGATAAGGCCAGATTCACGAAAACCTCATCGGAGTTTTTCTGCACAGCGTAATGCCAGAGCTGATAAACGGCAAAGGCACCATGCGGGCCGCAACAGTTCTGGATACAGCCCGGTGCTCTGGAGTTCGTATCCACGAGGTCATGGGGCGCACCCCAGCCGACATACGCACCCAGCGACCGCTCCCGAATGCGATAGGTGCTGATCCAGAAATCTTCCCGCATCGTCGCCGTGAGCGGCATCCAGGAGGTGTCAGTCAATTGGGCTTCCTTCAGGTAGTTGAAGGCGCAGCGCTGTGCGTCGTTCCAATACTCGGGATACCCCGCCAGCGCGAGCTGGATATCCGTGTCAATGCGATCCGCCAGCGAGCAGGTCTCACAACTGGGGCTCCCTTCGCAAGTTTGCCACGGCATAAACTCCTGCGTCCAGCCTGTCTCGCTGCACAGGTGGAGGAGCATGCCATCGAACTGCCGTTTGGCCCAGTCTAGAAAGCGGTACTCGCCGGTGATGCGGGTGAGGCGCACCAACCCTGCGAGCATGAAATAAACCGAGTGCGAATTCATGCCCAGGATCGGTTCGATGGGGTTCACCGTGGCCAACGTCGTTTCCGGATAGACTCGCAGGAAGGCACTTCCCAACCCTTGGGCCAGATGGAGCGCGGACGCATCGCCGGTCATCTTGAAGAAATGCAGTAGCGGCGAGATCCATCCCCCCATGTGTTGGCCCATGATCGGGGGAGCGGTTGCGTGCGCCGGATCCCAGCCGAGGGGAATCCCCATGATACGGAAGTACGCGCAGTCGTCCTCCCAATACGCCAGCTCCTTTAATTGCTGGACCATCCGGCGCGCGGCCTCAAAGGCTTTCTTGTCGCCGGTTTGCTCGTAGCTTAGCAGGAGCCCCGTGAACACGCTGCGGTTGTCCCACAAGTCCGCCTGCAGCATTGGCTTTGAGGCCACCTCGCCCTGTTCGGCCGCCTGATCGCGTGCGCCTGCCAGCGTATCGTATGGACTGGGATTGGGTTTAAAGCTCAGGCCTTGCCCGTCTGGAATGCT
>CAZUAY010000187.1:0-7958 GCA_964618405.1 uncultured Lentisphaerales bacterium | reverse complement strand
ATGGTGAAGTCTCCGATCGCCATTGGCGACGAAGAATTCGTCCGACGTGTCGAGTTGCAGTATGCGGTGCTTATTGCTTCGGGCAAGCGGTGGGAGGATTTCTTATTTTCAGGGTTGACCCTGTCTCTACGCTGCGTCTCGTTGTTGTAAGAATTTCCATTCTCATTCACGCTCTCGGTTGTTGCTCTGAGCCAGGCTGTTGATCATTCAGTGGTTTTTTCGGGACGGGTGCTGCCTGCAAAGCCAATAGCGCCACCGTTGAGATTTTGACGGATGTCATCGAGGACTTTACAGACGCTTTCGCGCTTACGGCGTTTGTCGTCATCTTCACTGAAAAGAGACGGTTGCGTTATGCGTTCGCTGACAAGGCCGGTAACGCCGAAGCCAACGAGTCGAACAGGGCGGCCATTGAGCTTTTCGCGTTCCAGGAGTTCGTGCGCCAATTCACGGAAGGTAAAGTCGTCGCATGAAGGCGCGTCGAAACCTTGCTGGCGCGTGAGCGTGGTGAAATCGCTCCACCGTAGCTTTAGCTTTCCTGTTGAGGCGAATTTGCCCGCTTCGCGCAGTTGACGGCCGACATCCGTGGCCAGTTCCATCAAGACGGCGCGGATGACTTCGGGCTCTTCTTCGTCTTCGGAAAACGTATATTCTCGCGAAATGCTCTTCTCCTCGCGCTCAGTTTCGACGAGGCGATCATCGAGACCGAAGGCGAGGTTCCGCAGATGAAGCGCGCCGCTTTCACCGACGAGACGTGTCAGGGTCTCGACTCTGCCACGCTGGATGTCGCCGATGGTTCGGATGCCAGCCGCTTCAAGGATGCCACCCGTGGTCTTGCCGATGCCGAAAATTTTTCGAATGGGCAGAGGGGCGAGAAACGCTGTGATTTCTTCTGGGGCAGAGGGGATCTGTGTGAGACCATCCGGCTTCTTCATTTCGCTCCCGATTTTGGCGAGAAATTTATTTGTGGCGACGCCGACGGAGGCCGTGAGCCCGAGTTCGCGGGCAATATCGGCGCGGATGCGCTTGCCAATGGTTTCGCCATCGCCGAAAAGTTTAAACGAGCCAGTAACATCGAGGAACGCTTCGTCGCAGGAAAGACCTTCGATAAAAGGTGTGTAGCGTTCGAAAATCGAAAACACTTGCGCGGATACTTCATGATAGCGTGCGCCGTTCACGGGGACGAAGATCGCATGAGGGCATCGGCGATACGCTTCGCGCGAGGGCATGGCGGAGTGGATGCCGAATTGGCGTGCTTCGTAGGAGGCGGTGGACACGACACCGCGTTCATGCGGACCGCTGCCGACGACAACAGGCTTGCCGCGAAGTTCGGGATGATCGTGCTGTTCGACAGAAGCGAAGAAGGCGTCCATGTCGACATGCAAGATGCAACGCTGTTGGCTTTCCGCATCCACACTAATCTCCATTCGGCGTGATGTCTGGCATCGCTTCGTCGGCCAAAAGGGTTGTGTCTCTCTCTGCGCCGATGAAATATTCTCGAGCGAGAAGTCGCCAGAAAACGACAATAAAGGCGCTGAGCGGGATTGCGAGCACCATTCCCAGTGCGCCGCCAATAACAGAGCCCCAGAAGAAGAGTGAGAAAATGACAACGAAGGCGTTCAGGCCGGTGCGGTTTCCTATGACTTTTGGTGTGATGAAAAAGCTGTCGATCATCTGTACACTCGCGAAGATTAAGAGTACAAGTCCCAGTTTGCCGCCACTACCGCCAGGCCCCAGGAGCGCGAGTGTGCCGATTATGGGCAGACCAATGATGTTGCCGAGGTAGGGGACGATGTTGAAGAGACCCAGAAGAAGACCGATAATCATGCCGTAGCTCAGACCGGCGATGAGTTGGAATCCGAGGCCGAAGAGAATACCTTGGATCAAGGCGACCATCACCTGACCGCGGAAGAAGGCGACCACGATGCGGATAAATTCATCGATGAGAAACTTGACGTTGTTTCGAGTCTTTTTACTGACACCGACCAGCAGTTTCGAGAAGTCTGAGCCTTCAAGAGGTCTTGAGGCGAGGTAGATGGCTGTATAGACCGGTAGCGCCACCCACCCTAGCAACGAAGCAAGGAATGCACGGATGCCGCCCCAGATCGTAAAGGCCGAACCGCTGATGCCGGAGGTAATGGCACCAAGATTAAACCAGTTCTGTGGATCGAGCTTGGCGATGGCGGGTTGAAGGTTGTGCTTCTCGATGAACGCGATGACTTGAGGCGTTTTCTCGCTTGTCGTGTTGACGACCCATTTTACAATGGAAGGGATGGCATTGATGAGTGCAAGAATCTGATCGACGAGCAGTTTTCCGAAGAACCAGATGAACATGCCGAGGGGAAGGAAAATTGCAGAAAACAGGACAAAAATTGCGAGGGAATTGGCAGCACCGCGAGCAAGCCTGTCACGGCGGGTGTCGTTCTCAGCGCTGATGAAGCGTCGATGCGTCCGAAGGCGGAGCAACTCGCTACCGATCAGTCGCCAGAAGAACTGCCGCAGTCTGTCGTAAACCGGTTGCACCACCTTTGCGCAAATGATCGCGACGATCGGGGGTAGCAGAACGCTGCTGTGGGCGGAGATGAACTCGAAGGTATAGATGAGGCCGAGGCAAATGATAACGAAGAAAATCGACATCGCCAGAAGAGAAGCGGCGTTGGCGATGATGCGGTTCTGCTTTTTCGAGAACGTGATTCTCGGCGATACTTCATCGCAACGGGTAGGGGAATCTTCGTTCATGGGGGTGTCCTTTTTTTCCACGGAACAGAGGGAAGACACGCGCGGGCGTGTGTTTTCGTTACTTTTCGGCAACAGGCTTCATCAGCTTCGCAAATGCCTTGCTGATTGTTTTGCGCTCGATGGAGATGCCGGTGTACTCGGAGGCGACCCACGAATCGTAGAGGTCGAAGTCGAGACCAGCCGTTGCTCCGAGGTGCGTCTTGGCGGCGATGGCCTGGTCGGGATCCATCGAAGCGAGATCGCCGAGGTTGTCGCGTACCTGATGATAAGCGTCGCGGAACGGCATGCCGCCTGCCACGAGCTCGAGCGCGCGGTCGGTGGCGAAAACGCCCGGCTCGAATGCAGAGCGAAGTTTCGTGGGTACGGGTTTGAGGCCTGCAACGAGGCGCGTCAGGATACGAAGACTGGTGCGCGTGGTCGCAAAAGCTTCCATGAGCATTTCCTTTGTGTCTTGAAGGTCGCGGTTGTAACCGCCCGGCATGGCTTTCATCAGCGAAGCGGTTCCTGCGGAGAGCCCGATGACTTTTGCCGCTTTGGCGCGGATGAGTTCGCACACGTCCGGGTTGTATTTTTGCGGCATGATGCTGCTGCCCGTGCAGAATTCTTTCGGAATCTCGAAGTAACCGAATTCCGGCATCGAGAACAAGACGAGATCTTCGGCGAGGCGGGATAATGTGAGCATCACTTGGCAGAGTGCAGACACTGCCACGGATTCGGTCTTACCCCTTGAATTGCCTGCATACAGGACGTTGTGGATCGGCTCGTTGAAGCCGAGAGATTCGGCGAGGAAGATGCGGTCGGTGGGGAGCGGCACGCCATAGCTGGCGGCTGAACCGAGCGGGCAGCGGTTGGTGAAGTCGTAAGCGGACCAGACGAGTGTCAGGTCGTCAAGGAGACCTTCAGCGTAGCAGGAGCCCCAAAGTCCGACGCTGCTTGGCATGGCGGGCTGGAGGTGGGTGCGACCCACCATGGGGATTTTGCGATGGGTTTTGGCGAATTTGAGAAGTGCCTTAGTAAGCGCGAGGGTCTCCTCCATGCAGCTCAGCAGTTGTTCCCGACCGTAGAGGCGGAGGGCCGTTGCAACTTGGTCATTACGGCTACGGCCGGTGTGGACGCGCTTGCCGAGCTCGCCGAGCTTTTCGGTTAGCGTACGTTCGATGGCAAGGTGGCAGTCTTGATCGACGTCGGTGATGATAAACTTACCGGCACTCGCGGTCTCCGCGATCTTTGCCAATTCGGTGACGACCGCGTTTCGGTCTGCTGCACTAAAGATGCGCGGCTGATACGGCATCCGGGAAAGCATGGTGACGTGAGCGGCAGTGCCAAGGCAGTCCCATACCACAAGATCGAGGTCGAGGATGGGATCTTTGCCCACAGTAAAGGCGAGCACATCGGGGTCAATCATGCCCACGACGGTTTTGGTGTCAGATTTCTTATTCATTTCGATGGGATGGGTGCAAGTTGGCTAAAACATTGGTGGGAATTGTACCACCTGAACGGGAGAAGGGGAAGAGGAATCCCGCGAAGGATCAGGACAAACTAAAGGTGTTTTCAAGTTCAAGAAGAGAAAATACGCAGAAAACTCCGAAAACAGACTTGACCTAGATCCCGAAAAAGCGTACGCTTCCGACCACAAAACGGACAGACCCTAAAAGCAAAAGCACGAAGAAAGGCTTGAAAATATGCAGCGGCAAGACATCAAAAAAGTACTCATTATCGGCTCCGGCCCCATTGTTATCGGCCAAGCGTGTGAGTTCGACTATTCAGGCACACAGGCCTGCAAAGCACTGCGCGCGCTCGGCTATAAAATAGTTCTCGTCAACTCCAACCCTGCTACGATCATGACCGATCGCGTCATGGCGGACGCCACTTATATCGAGCCGCTCAATATCACCCGCCTCGAGCAGATTATTGACAAAGAGCGTCCTGATGCACTGTTGCCGAATCTTGGCGGCCAGACGGCTCTGAATCTTTCTTTAGAGCTTTCGAAAGCGGGCATTCTTGAGAAATACGGCGTACAGGTGATCGGCGTGAATTTAGACGCGATTGAACGTGGCGAAGACCGCGAAATCTTTAAGCGTATGATGAAATCGCTCAACATTGAGACGCCGGCGAGCGAGATTGCGTATACCGTAGAACAAGCCGAGAAGGTCGCGCAAGATTTAGGCTACCCCGTTGTCGTCCGCCCAGCCTACACCATGGGGGGCACAGGCGGCGGCCTCGTTTATAATGTTGAAGAATTGCGCACGATCGCGGGTCGCGGCCTCGAAGCGTCGATGACCCATCAATGCCTGATCGAGGAGTCGGTGCTCGGCTGGGAGGAACTCGAGGTCGAGGTGGTTCGCGACGCCAAGAATCAAATGGTTGCCGTTTGCTTTATCGAGAACGTCGACGCCATGGGCGTTCATACGGGCGATTCTTTCTGTACGGCGCCGATGCTCACCACGCCCCTTAGCGTGCAGAAGCGTCTGAAGGACTATGCCTTCCGCATTGTCGAGTCGATCGGCGTTATCGGTGGCACGAACGTCCAATTCGCGTACGATCCAGTTTCTGATCGCATCGTCATCATCGAAATCAATCCGCGCACATCTCGCTCCTCTGCGTTGGCATCGAAAGCAACGGGTTTCCCCATCGCGCTTATTTCCGCCAAGCTTGCTGCCGGCTTCACGTTGGATGAAATTCCCTACTGGCGCGATGGAACGCTTGAGAAATACACGCCAGGCGGTGACTACATCGTGGTCAAGTTTGCGCGCTGGGCTTTCGAGAAATTCCGTGGTGTTGAGGATAAGCTCGGCACGCAGATGAAGGCTGTTGGCGAAGTGATGGCCATCGGCCGTACCTACAAGGAAAGCTTTCAAAAGGCCATTCGCGCCTTGGAAAACAGCCGTCATGGTCTTGGGTTTGCGAAAGATTTTAACACGAAGAGTTTGCAAGAGTTGATGGACCTGTTGCGCACCGCGACCAGCGAACGCCAGTTCGTGATGTATGAGGCTATTCGAAAGGGCGCAACCAACGAGCAACTCAATAAGGCCACGTCGATCAAAGATTGGTTCCTCCAGCAGATGCGCGAACTCGTTGAGCTGGAAGAGAAACTCCTGCTCGCTAAAGGCACGCTTCCCGCCGATGATCTACTCGTGGAGGCTAAGAAGGACGGATTCTCAGATCGCTACCTGTCGAAAATTCTTGGAATCAAAGAAGAAGCCGTGCGTAAACGTAGAATAGAGCTCAGTGTCGTAGAAACATGGCACCCTGTGCCGGTCAGCGGTGTTGAAGATAACGCCTATTACTATTCATCTTACAATGGCGTGAAGGATGAAGTCCCTGTCACTGAAAACCCCAAGAAGGTCATGATTCTCGGTGGTGGCCCCAACCGCATCGGCCAGGGCATTGAATTTGACTACTGTTGCGTCCACGCCGCGTTCGCCCTCCGCGAACAGGGCTACGAAACGGTGATGGTTAATTGCAATCCCGAAACGGTGTCGACGGACTACGACACGAGCGACAAACTTTACTTCGAGCCGGTCACGCTCGAAGACGTGCTACAGATTTATAACAAAGAAAAGCCTCTCGGTGTTGTCGTGCAATTTGGCGGTCAGACGCCGCTCAATATCGCACGCCAATTGGCAGAAGTCGGCGTCAAGATTCTTGGCACCAGCATCGATTCGATCGATATCGCTGAAGATCGCGATCTCTTCCGCATGCGCATGGATAAGCTTGGCATTCCCATGCCCGAATCCGGCATGGCGCTCGACATTGCCGAAGCGACAAAGATCGCGAACCAGCTCGGCTATCCGCTCATGATCCGTCCGTCGTTTGTTCTCGGTGGACGCGGCATGGAAGTGATCTACGACGAGAGCATGTTGCGCGAATACATCGCCAAGGCTGTCGGCGTGACCCCAGAGCGACCGCTGTTGCTCGATCGCTTCCTCAAGAATGCGCTGGAATGCGAAGCCGACGCACTTTCCGATGGCACGAACGTCTTTATCCCAGCCGTCATGGAGCACATCGAACTGGCGGGCATCCACTCGGGCGACTCCGCTTGCGTAATTCCTCCGGTTTCGATCAGCGACGAACAGCTCGCCACGATTGAAGAGTACACACGCAAAATAGCTCAGGAGTTGAAGGTCGTTGGCTTGATGAACATGCAGTACGCGATTGAGGACGGAAAAGTCTACGTCATTGAGGCGAATCCACGTGCATCCAGAACGGTGCCATTGGTGTCGAAGGTTTGCAATATACAAATGGCGCAGGCTGCGACGAAACTCATGCTCGGCGCCACGATCGAGTCGCTCTCACTTAAACAGAAAATCATCCCGCATTACGGAGTGAAAGAGGCGGTGTTCCCGTTCTCCAAGTTCCCAGAAGTCGATCCTGTCCTCGGACCTGAAATGCGTTCAACGGGCGAAGTGCTCGGCATGGCCTCGACGTTTGGTTTGGCTTATTACAAATCACAAGAGGCGGCCGATGGTGCATTGCCAACCGCGCCAGGCGGACGGATGCTCGTGAGCCTTTCCGAAAGACCAGATTCTGCTGCGCACGTGGTTCGTGAGTTCCAGAAACTCGGCTTCTCGATTGTGGGCACCGAAGGAACGATCAAGTGGCTGAATGCCCATGGTATTGAAGGGACGGTCGTGCATAAGATCAACGAAGGGCGCCCTAACGTGCTCGACATGATTCTTAATCGCGAGGTTTCGCTTGTGCTCAACACGCCCTCGGCACGTCGCGATTCGCGTGCTGACGACGCCTCGATCCGACAGGCGGCGATTAAGTACAAGGTTCCGTACCTGACCACGCTCGCTGCGGCTCAAGCAGCCGCGCACGGCATTCGCTCGGCCCGCGATAGCCATGGCCGTGTTAAATCTCTTCAGGAATATCACGCAGACATTCATTGACATCCACAGACGCGCCCAGAAAACAGTGGCAAAACTCCGAGCGGATCTGGTTAAGGTGTGCGATGAAATCGTTCGTTGGAAGCGTGCTAAAAATGTACCGAGAGTATCCTAACTGCACGAGGCCATTGCCACGGCGCTCAGGCTGACGAAGCTCTCGTATGTTGAGTTAGTTCTGCAAGAAGCGGGCTGTAGAAGGGAAACGTGCTGTCGAGGTTGGAGCGGCGATCACGACTCACCCAGGTGACTGTTTCGTAATCGGTCAGTCACTGGGGTTGGGCAAACGGAGGAGTAACATCCACCTGCCCGATTACCGGTCGCACCGGTCGACGC
>CAZUAY010000186.1:0-7960 GCA_964618405.1 uncultured Lentisphaerales bacterium | reverse complement strand
GTTCGCGATCGGAGACGGTTTGAAAGCTGGAAAAAGGTTGAAAGTCGGAACGGGCTATGCCGTGATTGAGATTGTGAATTCCGAAGCGGGCGTCAAGTATGTAGGAACGTGGGAACGGTATCGGCCTCGTTCCCGAGCTTCTGCGCAGATCGTGATGGTCAATGCGGAGGAGGCGAGGAAGTATTTCGGGTGTGAAACGGCAAAGCAGGCGCGAAAGAAGAACCTCTGCTGGGTGGGCGACACCGCTGCGCTCATGAGCGGCGACAAGGCGCAGGTCGAGAAGGCCCTAAAGGAACTAGAGGTGGCGGGATGGAAGTTTTAGTATAACAAATTCAAGGGTTAAAGATTGCGAACGAAGAGTGGAGCAAGGAAAAGATTCGTGTGAATTCGTGAGATTCGTGATCAGGAAAAACAGCAGGGAGAGTTTGGATCACGAATCACACGAATCTGCACGAATAGGAATAAGGTGAAGGTTTGAATATGGAACTCAGGAAGTCAGGAAATGAAAATTACCGGAACAGAACCAAGAAAATTCCTGCTTTCCTGCTTTCCAGATCAAAAGAAATTCAGGATACTAGGGCTATCAATAGAGATTGGCACAGGAGAAAGATTCGTGTGAATTCGTGAGATTCGTGATCAGGAAAAACAGCAGGGAGAGTTTGTGATCACGAATCGCACAAATCTGCACGAATGGGGAGATAAGGAGAAGGTTTGAATATGGAACTCAGGAAAGCAGGAAGAATGGAGGTTTTTCCACGGAAAGCGGAAGGCACGGAAAATATAGAACTTCTATTCACAGATTACGCTGATTAACGGATTACGATTAGGATTACGATTACGATTAGGATTAGGATTAGGATTAGGATTACGATTAGGATTACGATTAGGATTACGATTACGATTACGATTACGATTAGGAAGGAAAGGTAAGCAAGAATGAAAGACGATTCGAGGGCAGGGACGCCGCATGCGGCATTGAATGCATTAAAAGAAAACCTTTGTCGGGTCATTCGTGGCAAGGATGACGGTATCGATTGATTGCTGGTGGCCTTGCTCGCGGGCGGACATGTTCTGATCGAAGATGTCCCCGGAACGGGTAAGACGACGCTGGCCAAGGCATTGGCGGTCTCACTGAACGCCCAGTTCTCGCCGGATCTACAGCCGACGGACATCCTCGATGGAATGGTTTGCCGAGCATCAATGGCAGTTTCACCTTCCGGCGCGGTCCCGTCTTCGCCCATATTGTGCTTACGGCAGACGAGATCAATCGGGCGTCGCCCCGGACCTAGCCGGCTCTGCTGGAGGCGATGGTCGAAACGACCATGTGTACGTTGATCGCCGACCCCACCGTTGATACGGTTGCCGCACGATGTCTGCTTCAGAATTTATTTTCCAACGAGGCCGACATCATTCCTGATTACGAGTAGCAGGGCCTACACGTCAGCATACATCCCGGATCTCGGCCTGCCGCTGATCGGGCATTGAGCCAACTCTTCACGTGTCTGAACGCGACGGAAACGATCCATCTAGGTACAGACTTGATGCTCGTCGACGACTTTGTCGGTCACTCAAAACAAGAAAATGGTGTCACTTCAATTTCCACGAGGTAAGGAGTTCTGAAGGTCAAATGAAAAGACCATCTCGTTGAGAATCGAATGATTATTTTCGCCTGCAACTGTCGCGCCAAAATGATACAATCGGCGGATGAAAGAGACCGAAATCCAGAAGAAGAGTTGCGAATGCGGGCACGCCCACGAGGGAGATCGTGCCGTCATTTCCGTGCGGGGTGCACGTCAGAATAACCTCAAGAATATTGATATTGATTTTCCGATAGGCGAGTTCACGGTCGTGACGGGTGTCAGTGGTTCGGGCAAATCGTCGCTTGCATTCGATACGGTTTACGCGGAGGGTCAACGTCGCTATATCGAAACATTCTCTTCGTACGCTCGCCAATTTCTAGAACGCATGGATCCGCCTGACGTGGATTCCGTAGAAGGTATTCCGCCTGCCATCGCGATTCGACAAATCAATCCCGTCCGCACGTCTCGCTCGACGGTCGGCACGATGACGGAGTTGAATGATCATCTGAAATTGCTCTTTGCAAAGCGGGCTCAGCTTTTCTGCTCGGGCTGTAATCACGAAGTCGTAGCCGATACGCCGGAGACCGTGATCAACAAGTTGCTTCTCGCTGGTTATGCGGAGTCGCGAGTGCTGATCGTCTTCCGTCTCGCTGTTCCTGAAAGCTTCACACGCGAGGAGACGGTTGCGTTGCTCGAAGGGCAGGGGTATCGACGTATCTCGGATGAGCCGGACGGACGACTTCGCATCGCCCAAGACAGGGTTGTCTTTTCCGAAGGACGACGGGCGAGAATCGCCGAGTCTCTCGAAACGGCGTTTTCAAAGGGGAAAGGTGAGATTGCGGTTATCAAGTTGGGAGACGATAAGACGGAGCTGGAAGAAGTTAAGTTCAGCAATCGGCTGAGCTGTCCCGATTGCGCTATTGAGTATCAAGTCCCGACTCCGAATATGTTTTCCTTCAACTCTCCTGTGGGAGCCTGCGAGAAATGTCGGGGCTTCGGACGTACGATCTCGTTCTCGGAAGCGCTCGTTGTGCCCGACACGACGAAAAGCATTGCTGAGGGTTGCATTAAACCTTTTCAGACCGCGAGCTTCTTGGAATTACAGCGCGATCTGATGATGCATGCGAGGAAGGCAAAGTTTCCGGTGAAGACGCCGTGGATGGATCTCACGGAGGCGCAGCGCAAATGGATCGTCGAGGGTGAAGGCGATTGGGATGATGGCGTTTGGTGGGGCGTGAGTCGCTTCTTCGATTGGTTGGAGTCGCGTGCTTACAAGATGCATGTCCGGGTCATGCTATCCCGCTACCGCGAGTATAAGCTCTGCTCCGAATGCAAGGGAGCCAGACTAAAAGCGGCAGCCCTGAATTGGCGTCTCGTGCTGGATGACAAGTCATATAACATTCAGGACATTATGCTAATGCCGATCAGCGATGTTTTGACCTTCTTCGACGCCTTCCGAAAAACGTTGATGACACGCGATGCGCAGACGCTCTTTGACGAGATTATGCCCCGTCTCTCTTATCTTTCTGAAGTCGGGCTCGGCTACCTTACGCTTGATCGACAGTCGCGCACACTCAGCGGTGGCGAAGTTCAACGAATCAATCTCACGCAAGCACTGGGTAGCTCGCTCGTGAACACGCTCTTCGTTCTCGATGAACCGAGTATTGGACTGCATCCTCGTGATGTCGGGCGGCTTGTCTCTGTGCTCAAACGCCTGCGCAATGCTGGCAACACGGTTCTCGTTGTTGAACATGATCCTGACGTAATCTTGGCGGCGGAACGTGTGGTTGAGATGGGGCCAGGTCCCGGTGACAAAGGTGGCAGGGTCATCTTTAATGGAGACGTCAAAGATCTTCGCGCATTTGAAGGCAGTGCCACGGCGCCCTATCTTGTCGCTAACGCACGTTCGCAATCGTACTACCATGCGGAAGAAGTTTCGCCGATTAATTTCGTCTTGCGCGTCAGAGGGGCACGCGAGCACAATCTGAAGAACATCACGGTTGAGTTTCCGCTGAACCGCTTCGTCGTGGTAACGGGCGTCAGTGGATCCGGCAAGTCGACGCTTGTGAATGACGTGCTATTTTCGAATGTTCAGCGTCTGCTCGGTCGCAATGTGGAATGGTGTGGCGAATGCGATGGTATCGATGGTATTCATCACATCACCGATATTGTCATGGTCGACCAGTCGCCGATTGGCAAGACCACGCGCTCGACGCCTGCCAGCTATGTGGGTGCCTTTGATGCGATCCGCAAGTATTTCTTCAAACTCCCTGCGGCAGTCGAGCGCGGGTATTCTTACGGCGATTTCAGCTTCAACTCAGGCGTTGGCCGATGTCCGACATGCGAAGGTTCGGGCTTTGAACTTGTGGAGATGCAGTTTCTTAGTGACGTGTATCTTAAATGCGAGGCGTGCGGCGGACGCCGCTATCGTCAGTCGATCTGCGAAGTACTCATGCCATGGACCAGTCGGCAGAAGATGGTTTCCATCGCCGATGTGCTTGAGATGACCGTCGACGAGGCTATGGACGCCTTTTCGTTTGATAAGAAGGTTATTGAATCGCTAACGCCTCTCGTCGATGTCGGCCTCGGCTATCTGCGGCTTGGTCAGCCTGTGCCCACACTCAGCGGCGGGGAAGCCCAACGGCTTAAGCTCGCAGGCCATCTTGCCGAAGAGGCTGGGAAACGGGGGGTCAGGAAGGGGAGGACACTCTTCATTTTCGACGAGCCGACCACTGGGCTTCATTTCACCGACATCGATGTACTCAACGGTGTCTTGCGACGACTCGTCACTTCTGGAAATTCTGTGATCGTCATCGAACATAATTTAATGGTCATGCGCGCAGCCGATCATCTCATTGATCTCGGCCCTGAGGGTGGCGCGGAAGGCGGTGCTGTGATGGCCGTAGGAACGCCAGAGCAAATTGCCAACGTTCTGGAAAGCCATACCGGTGCTGCATTGCGAGACGATGGTTTGGGGGGCAACTACGCGATGGCGGCGGAGGCGCAGGTCGCTTACGAGCCTATTGCCCGGCCCAAGCTGATCTCCGTTCGTGGAGCCCATGAGCACAACTTGCGCAACATCGATGTCGACCTTCCGCTCGACAAGTTTTCGGTCATTACAGGTGTGAGTGGTTCAGGGAAATCAACGCTCGCTTTTGATATTCTCTTTGCTTCAGGTCAACGCCGTTATCTTGAATGCCTCAACGCTTACGCACGGCAATTTGTGCAACCGCAGGCGAGGCCCGAAGTGCTGTCGCTTTCGTGCCTACCCCCAACGGTCGCCATTGAGCAACGGCTGAGTCAGGGCGGGTGGAAGAGTACAGTCGCCACGGTAACAGAAATTTACAATGATCTTCGATTGCTGTTTTTAACGCTGGGCGAACAGCATTGTCCTGATTGCGGGGGCTTGATTGAGAAGCAGACGCCAGAACAGATTCTGGCGCAGATTTTGCGCCGTCATGCAGGGCAGGAAATCTTGCTTTTGGCACGACTGGTTTCAGGCCGGAAGGGCATTTATAAAGAACTTGCAGAGTGGGCAGCCAAGCACGGTTTCAAGACGCTACGGGTTGACGGGGTCTGGTGCGATACCAAGCCTTGGACGACACCAAGCCGTTATAAAGAGCATGATATTGATTTGCCGATTGAGCGATTCACCGTGGCAGAGTCCGAGGCCAAAGCAATTCATGCGGGTATCAAGTTAGCACTGGAGCATGGCTCCGGCATGTTGCGTGTGATGCCCACGGTTAGCGATGCCGCCGTGAAGACAAAGACAGGGAAAAAAGGAAAGAACGTTTTCGAGGAATATGTTTTTTCTACGGCGCGCGCTTGTGCACCGTGCGGAATTAGTTTTGAGGAGCCTGACCCACGCCTCTTCTCTTTCAATTCGCATCGTGGACGATGTCCCGATTGCGGGGGCTATGGCGTCGAGGCGGGTCGTGGACATGAACCCGAGGCCAAAACTGCTGCTGATCGCGGACGCACGCTCGATTTTGCTGATGCTGCTGGCGACTCGATCGACGGCCATGGTTCGAAGACCTGTGCTGCCTGCAGCGGAAGTCGTCTCAACCCAGAGGCGCGAGCGTTTCGCTTTCACGATGCAGGGATAGCCGACATGACCCAGATGACCGTATCGGAATCGCTCAAGTATTTTTCCAAGCTCAAGCTCGCCAAACGCGAGCAAGCCGTTGCGGCAGGCATTATTTCGGACGTCATTTCGCGGCTCGCCTTTCTCGAGAAAGTTGGGCTCGGTTACTTATCGCTCGACCGTGCCGTGCCGACACTCAGCGGTGGCGAAGGGCAGCGCATCCGTCTCGCCGCGCAGTTAGGATCGAACCTCTGCGGCGTCTGCTATATTCTTGACGAACCGACGATCGGGCTCCACCAACGCGACACGTCGATGCTGCTCGACACGCTCGTGGGGCTACGCGATAAAGGCAACACGGTTGTCGTCGTGGAGCATGACGAACAGACCATGCGTCGAGCCGATTATATTGTGGACATGGGGCCCGGCGCTGGCGTTGAAGGCGGACACGTCGTGGCGCATGGCTCGCTGGCGCACCTCATGCACAGCACGAAGTCGCGTACGGCGCAGTGTCTGCGCGAACCCCGCGTGCATCCGATACGTGGCGAGTATCGGGATTGCCGTCAAGTGGAGAAGCTGATGGTGCAAGGCGCTACCTTACACAACCTGCATAATATTAACGTTGAGATTCCGCTCGGACGTTTCACAGTGGTCACGGGCGTCAGCGGTTCGGGTAAATCGACGCTTGTGCGTGACGTCCTTTACGACAGCTTGCGTCCGCTCAACGTAGCCAAGGGCAAAGTCACGCCGATTGGTTGTCGCGATATTCTCGGTACTCAGTCGATTAAGCGCGTTCTCGAGGTCGATCAAACGCCCATTGGACGAACACCACGATCCTGTCCTGCCACCTACGTCGGCTTTTGGACGGATATCCGCAATCGCTTTGCTGCGACGCCAGAGGCGAAGTTGCGCGGGTTCAATGCGTCGCGCTTTTCGTTCAACATCGAAGGAGGACGTTGTCCCGATTGTCTAGGGCAGGGAGTAGTAAAGATCGAAATGTCCTTCCTTCCAGATGTTTCCACGCCCTGCGAAACCTGTGGTGGCGCGCGGTTCAATCCAGAAACACTGAACATTAAGTATAACGGCAAAACGATTGCCGAGGTGCTTTCGATGAGCGTAGCCGAGGCCTTACCGTTTTTTGAGACGCATGCGGCTATTCATCATGCGTTGCGGCTGATGAGCGATGTCGGTCTCGGCTATCTCTCACTAGGACAGCAGAGCAGTACGCTTAGCGGTGGCGAGGCGCAGCGCATTAAGTTGGTGACGGAATTGGCGAGGTGTACGCCCAAGCCAGGCGTGCGTGAGCAGACGACGCTGTACGTGCTCGATGAGCCAACGGTGGGACTTCACATGGCCGACGTGGATAATCTGATCGAGGTTGTGCATAAGCTTGTTGAGAGCGGACACACCGTGGTGATGATCGAGCACAATCCCGACATTATTGCCGAGGCAGACTGGGTTATCGACTTGGGACCAGAAGGCGGTAGCGGCGGCGGTCGTATCGTGGCGCAAGGCAATCCTGCAACGCTAGCCAAAAAGCTCCCTGCAAAATCCTATACAGCCAAATTTCTTGCGGAAATGTTTTAGCAGCAAGCTCTACTCCGCCATTCAATACGTACGAGCATCCCGCTGGCGTGGGTGCTGGGTACATTAGCCTAAAACAGGTAACAGGGAAGGCGCGGGCTCCCCCGAAGAAATAGGCGTTGATGGCATCGCGGATGAACTCAAATGCAGATCTTCCTTGCAAAGGTAATCGGTCAGCCATTGGGAGCAGATGCTTCCAGCCTGTGCAGGAATGGCAGACGAGCGAAGCAAATGGAGCGGGGGTTTTCCAACCCCCGTCGTGTCGGGGACAGGAATGTCCCCGCTCCGTTCGTTACGACCCCTGCTTAGCGAAACTCGAGTGATAGGCAAAATGCCTGTTGGCGGAGCGACATCGGAATCGGGATCGAAAGGAGGCGGAATGGGATTTGGACACGAGAAGCTGGATGTGTATCGCGCGGCAATCGAGTACGTGGGGTGGGGCTATCGATTCTGCGGGGCACTTTCGGCGGCGGAGAACGCGGATTACAGTCGCTAGTCGCTAGACGTTATCCAAAGATCGCTAAGTTTACGCAAAGTCCGCAAGGAAGGTGTTAGGTTTCAGGCCCTAGGTTCTAGCTGGGAGAAAATTACGAATTATGAATTATGAATTATGAGAGAGGTGTTAGGTTTTAGGCCTTAGGCTTTAGTTGGGAGAAAATTACGAATTATGAATTACGAATTGGAAAAGCGGATCCCTCGCAACTCACCACTCGCA
>CAZUAY010000185.1:0-7968 GCA_964618405.1 uncultured Lentisphaerales bacterium | reverse complement strand
CGACTAAGAATGGCGACTAAGTGTTCTGTTTACTGATTCAACTCCCGTTTTTAGGTTTAAAACGGCAGATCCAGTTCAGCCAGGTGGCCGGGTTCCGATCCGACCGCCCACCTCCATCGGAGAATGAAAGGGATAATGTGAGCCGATTGCATCAGGTACGCTGGGAGATCATCACGATCTGGCCGGACATAACAAGGCAGGAGGGAAAAACAAAATGAGCACGATCATTACGAAAGACGGTACAAAAATTTATTACAAGGACTGGGGTAAAGGATCGGCCGTGGTATTCAGTCACGGCTGGCCTCTGAGCGCAGATAGCTGGGAGTCCCAAATGATGTTTCTGGCTTCCAATGGCTACCGTTGCATTGCCCATGATCGGCGTGGCCACGGTCGGTCAAGCCAACCTTGGAATGGCAACGAAATGGACACCTACGCTGCCGACCTCTCGCAACTCATCGAAACGCTTGATCTGAAGGATGCCGTCCTCATCGGTTTCTCCGCGGGCGGCGGTGAGGTTGCCCGCTATGTTGGCCGCTACGGCACAAAACGGGTGTCCAAGGTCGCGCTGATCTCCGCCGTTCCACCGTTGATGCTCAAAACCGCCACAAATTCCAGCGGTTTGCCGGTTGAGGCGTTTGATAAAATCCGCCTCGGCTGCCTCGCCGACCGCTCGCAGTTTTATAAGGATCTCGCCAGCGGCCCATTTTTCGGAGCTAACCGACCTGGTGCTAAGGTCTCGCAGGGCGTAATCGACTCGTTCTGGCTCCAGGGGATGCAGGCCGGTCACAAAAACGCCTACGACTGTATTAAGGCGTTCTCGGAAACGGATTTCACTGAGGATCTCAAGAAATTCGATGTGCCGACACTGATCATTCATGGCGACGACGACCAGATTGTGCCGATCAAGGCTGCGGCGCTGCGCTCCTCGAAGCTGGTCACTCATGCGACTCTGAAGATCTATCCAGGCGCACCCCACGGTCTGGCGGCTACACACAAAGACGAGCTCAACGCCGACCTGCTGACATTTCTAAAGACCTGAGCTTGCTTGACTGGCGTCTCCTAGTCGGTGCTGCCGGCAGGGAGACCGCATCGGACACGCTCGGTTGTTAGGCGGAGGCCCGAATGGGGCTTCTTGCAGGAGGAAACAACAGGGTGGTTCTGAGAAAATCAGATCCGAAAACTTGACACATCTATCCTTCATCTTGGGAGACGGTCACGAAACGCGAAGCAAGCGGTTCAAGCGGATGGGCATAGCCTAGTGGAGGTTTTGCAAGCGGTTCCAATACTATGGCAACAAAATAAAAAGCAGAAAAAATCTGATAAAAAAAACGCAAACAATGATGAATCTCACACACGGATTATCGATATGTCAACTGAAGTGACAGAAGCCGTTCAGGCTACCATACGACCAGTGAATTTCTCGCTGGCGGCGAACTACGATCCTGAACTGGTTCCATTACTGGCCCCGTATCCGGTTGATGAAGTGTACGGAAAGTTTCCTTCCGACGGCATCAGCGGAGGCCGTCCACGTTATTTGGCGACACCGCTTTCCGATAACGATTTACGGCGCTATATTCAGATGCTTGACCAACACGGGATTGCGTTCAATTATCTTTTGAATGGTTCTTGTTTTGGGAATAGCGAATGGACGCGCCCATGGCAGAAACGGGTGACGTCCCTACTCGCCAAACTGGGCGACATGGGCGTACGCCGCCTCACCGTGTCCACGCCGTTTCTTCTCGAACTTGTTAAACGCCGTTTCCCTGAGTTTAGAGTGCGTGTCGGGATTTACGCTCAGGTGGACACGCCCCGGCGCGCACGCTTTTGGGAAGACCTTGGAGCAGATGCCATCACGCTTGAAAGTTTTTCGATCAACCGTGACTTCAGTCGTCTGGCTGCGATCCGCGAGTCGGTTCAGTGTGAACTACAATTAATTGCAAATCATGTTTGTCTGATGAACTGTCCTATGCAAAGCTATCATCAGAACGGTTTTGCTCATGCATCAGACGATAGTCGACGGCTTTTCATCGATTATTGTCTCCTGCGTTGTTCGCGGTTGCGCCTGGCTGATCCGTCACAATTTATCAAGTCCGCCTGGATACGGCCGGAGGATCTCGGCGTCTATGAGGCGATGGGATACACGACGTTTAAGCTTCTTGAACGTGGGATTCCGTCAAGCGAGTTATTACGCCGTGTCAAAGCTTATAGCGAACGACGTTTCGATGGAAACTTGGCGGAACTGCTGCTGTCGTATGGTTTCAAGGAGCCGATACGCAAAGAAGCGAATTGGACGCTCCGTCATTTCTGGAAGCCGCGTCAGCTCAATCCCCTCCGTCTCAAACCGTTACTCGAATTAGCACGTCTGCAAGGTATGCTTTCCCCGTTGAAAGCATGTCCGATTACGATCGATTCACATAAAATTCCTCATGATTTTCTCGGCGGTTTTCGTGCTCGCGATTGTGCGTCGATGGATTGCCAAGCATGCGGGTATTGCGAGCGGATCGCTGCCCAAGCAGTTTCGGTTTCACCTGAGTTCCGTACGGCTGTTTTGCATCAGTATTCAGAAATAGATGCATCACTGGCAACAGGAGCACTTTGGAATGTTTGATGCGCGTGCAACAAAAACGGAGTTTCTCGACGAAGTGGATTGCGACCCATCGCTAGCCGCTGCCAGCTACCGTTTCATGGAGGGCGTCAATGGCTACTTTGGTGGCACCGACGTTGTTCGACGTTTTCTGTCTGTTGAAGCGAAACGCTGGGATGTCAGTTCCCCGCTGCGCATGCTCGATATCGGATCGGGTAGTTGTGATATACCGTTAGCCGTTAGCCGCTGGGCGCGTCGCTAGAATATCCCGTTGCACATCACCTGTCTTGAAGTTGCTGATCCAGCCGTTGCGATTGCACGTGAGAAGCTTGCCCTCGCGAACGACCCGGCCGTACATCTGATTCAAGAGGATGTTTTTACGCATCAAACGGCAGAGCCGTATGATTGTGCCGTGGCATCGATGTGCTTTCATCATTTTAGTAATGAGCAAATACTGACGCTCCTCCAGAGCATCCGAAAGTTTGTACGCCATCGCGTGTTGATCAATGATCTCCGCCGTTCGCCATGGGCCACGCTGGGTGCCTATCTGCTCCTCGCCGGAACCGGCGCGATGCCGGGCGTCCGGCATGACGCACTCCTCTCCATTCGCCGCGGCTTTAAAACCAGGGAATTGGAGGCCGTCTTACAGCAACTCGACGACGCCACGGTTTCCGTAAAATCAGCCCGTTGGTTTCGTATTGCCGCTGTCATACAATTCAATCAAGGACATCTATTGTGAAATTCATTCTTCGCGGTCTCGGAACCGCAACACCTCCACTGTACGTCACGCAAGAGGAGGCCTATAATTGCTTATCGACGCAATTTACTTTAAACCCGGCGGAGTTGTCGCTCTATCGTCGCATTCTTCTGGATGGAAAAATCAAAGGTCGGTTTTTGGGCATGGAATCGATAGCGGATGCTCACGACATGGATCCAGATCGATTGCTGGCTCGCTTTCTCGCCTTCGGTCGAACCACAGCCGTCGCTGCTGCCCGCCGAGCTTTGGCGGAGGCAGGCGTCACGCCCGCCGAGATTACCGGTCTGATTGTTAACACCTGTACCGGTTATCTTTGTCCGGGCTTCTCGTCGTATCTAGCAGAGGATTTGGGCCTTCCGACGTCAATCCGCTTGCTGGACTTGATGGGCATGGGCTGCGGAGCGGCGATCCCGAATCTTGAAGCCGCCTCTGGGATGCTGGCCCGTAGTGGGGAAGGCCCGGTTCTCAGTGTGGCCGTTGAAATCTGTTCCGCCACGCTTTACCCAAGTCATGAACCGGAACTTGTGGTGAGCAACTCTATTTTCGGAGATGGTGCTGCGGCGGTTGTTCTCGACATTGCGTCGGACGACGCGCCAAACGGTCTCGCCCGTATTGTCGATTTCGCTTCAGGCCTGTTCCCGCAGTACCGAGAGGATTTGCGTTATCGGACGGAAGGCGGGCGCTTGCGTAATTGCCTGGCCAAGCGCGTGCCGGTTATCGGTGCGCGTACCGCAACAGAGGTATCGTCACGGCTTCTTGCTCGGCAGGGTTGTTCTCGGAGCGATATTGACTGGTGGGCGGTTCATCCTGGTGGGACGGTGGTATTGGACCAAGTCGCCAAGGGACTGGAAATACCTCAAAAGTCTCTGCGATATTCTTATCACGTGTTTGAAAACTACGGAAATATGTCGTCACCCTCTGTTCTTTTTGTTTTGCGCGAGATCCTGGACAGTGGACAACCGGAACCTGGACAGAAAGGCATGCTCCTCGCCTTTGGCGCGGGCTTTTCTGCTTTCGCAGCTCTCCTTGAGTTTACGCCTCGGTAGGGTTTTACCCCATTTTACAAAGCGAGACACTGTGGGATTCTAGAACTGTACTTGGGCCGACCACGATTTAACAAAACAATAAAAAGGAAATAGCGATGATACATAAAGACATGATGCCAAAGATCAGGTTGATCGCGCTGCTGACCTTATTACTGGTGACAATTGTTCTGATTCTGCAAAACACACACGCCTTCAACCTTTGCAGGACCAACGGCCGTATTGGTTTCGCGACCCATGGCATCGAAGAAATGTTGCGTAACACGATATGCTTTAAATAGGGTTCTACTCGACATTTTTTAATTCTTCTCCCACTACCCATACTGCCTTCGATTGCCCTCTTATCCTCCCAGATGTCATATATCGCCTTCACCAGAAATCATCACATAATCAACCCTGCGTGGACGCCCACTTTGAATTTCCAGACGAAATCGTGGATTGGATTCTAATGGCAGATTGTAGATCAAGTCCAAGTCGGACTTGATGTCTGGTGAACCCAGCAATTCCTCTACATTATCAAGGGTTAAAACGCCGCGTCCACTTTTAATATATTGGTTCATCAAAGAACTGAACTCTAGTGCTGCTTGATATCGCACAAACGAGTTTGTGCTCGTTCGAAAGCGAAAACAGTTGATACGGAACACTTCGTTTGTCGCCAAGGCCATAGGAAGTCCGTCATTTGTAATCACCCTGTGGCAACCCGAAGAGAAAAACAGCAAAAGCAACACTAACAATAATTTACATTTCAAATTCATACCCCCCCTTCCTCCTACAGATGATTTACTTTTATATCCATTGTAATTATACCACTGAATTGTTCGTTTGTTTGAAATCTCTACCGAATAGTTGGTATATCTTTTGTTCTTTATGCTATTAATTTAAGCTTCATTGTTGGTAGATCGGAGAATCAACTCCACTTATTTTTAGAGTTGCCTCTCACTCTTCCTATTCCCTTTTATATTTTGGTGTGCCCTGCATGCCTGGCATCAAGTTCAAGGAGCCACTCTTTTAGGATATAGTCACGTATCGAAGTGGCATACGGTTGTGGTCGAGCGATGTTACCGTCATCAAAATTAATGCGATAGATCAAGGAATCCAGCGAATGCCTCTTTACAAGAGCAGGATCTTCACCACCGGAATATCCAATTTGAACATAGTCCGTATTCTCTGTAAATGGCGTAGCCGTAAGTGATCTGTCAAATATCGGTCTAGCGTCTTCATCAAATACAACGGAAGCATATCCCGATACAAATTGAACTAGTTCTGGATCCAATGGTAAATGACTGGCAGGAATTCCTCCTGTACTCCGGTTCCCATAGTTGTCGAGTAACGAATGATACTCACTGTTACCGAAATTAGATTGCACAGGGGGAAGATCATCAACATCAGGTTCCTCGTCAACTTTTCGCACAAGTCGGCGAACAAGCCAGTTCCCGACAATGGCAACACCGCAAACTACAATTATGCTTTGTAATGTCATGGACTTTCGCTCCTTAACTACTGTATTAAAAGAAAAACCGCTGAAGCACTCCCAGTACCAGAAAGATCTGACTGGTCCGAGGATGCCTCTCCACTAACCGATACATTGATGTCAATGGAATCCCAGCACGGGTATTCTTTTTCGAGGAAGAGTGCTAGCTCATTCCCGGCTTGTCGAATGCCAAATGTCATCGTTCGGGCATTCTCCAACGCATCCAATCTTCGTAAGTATCGATGAGCGGCCAAATGCTCAGGATAGCTTCCAATCCATGTCATGTTCCAATGACCGCGAGCCGCAGATTTGAATGGCAACGGAAAACGTCCACTTCGGATTGGATTGATATGATGGACATAGCCACCTCCATTTACCTTGCCAACTGCTTTTCTGAACGTCTTCCGCGCGCCTCCCTCAATTGTCGCACGGGAAGAATGTTTTGCAATATGACGCAATGATGCACCGCCAGCTGTCACCGCAATCTCCACAACAACCTCTGTCACTTCACCTGCAAGATATGCCCCGCTGGATGAATCTACATTGAAATCATCCCAGGTGTCGTCGAAAAACAGCCTGTTTAGTCCGCGCCTGGCAAGCCGTGTCAATCCGAAGCTCAACGAATCTGCAACCCCAGCAGAGTAGTTCGCGGTATTGTCCAGCCAGTCATTTCCTAGAATATCATAGCATCCAATAGGATCGTTCCCACAGAACCCATATACGTTCGTTCCACCTTTTTCTCCAATGGAATCTCTGTTTATCCAGCGGTGAAGGTTGGGAGAGTAGAAGCGCATGCCATAGTAATAGAGGCCAGTTTCGGTGTCGTAGTACTTCGTTGAGAACCGGAAGCGGAAGGTGTCGGCTAGGCTGCCAGATTGGCTGATAGTGGCACCAAAGGCGTCGTAGGTATACTCTGCCACGACGACACCCGATTCATTGACGTAGGCAGTGATGTTTCCGTTAGCGTCCGCGAACGGGAAATACCATGCACCGTCAATGGAGACCGCGAGAAGTCCGCCAACACCGCCTGCTCCTTGCATGGTTCCAGAGAAATCTTTGCCCCAAACATAGTGGTTGGTGGTAGTACCTGATGCGGTGGCGACGGTCTCTTGAATGAGGTTCCAGCCGTCGTAGACGAAGGTTGTCGTGTGGCTCGGTGTCCACTTCGCCACACGTCTACTCATGTAGTCGTAGGCATTGGAGACGACGCAGACGCTGTTGGAGTAGGCTGCTGTGATTCGGTTTTCCGCGTCATAAGTGTAGGAGAACACGCCTTTAGTGAGCATGTTACCGTCGCGGTCGTAGGAGAGGTTTTCCACGGACGGCACCGAAGGCACGGAAATCTGGGAATACTGATTGAGGGCGTTGGCAGTGTAGGTTGTAGAGATGGAATTGACGGAAGAAGTCGTGTGGTTCCCGATGTTATCGTAAGCGTAGGCATAGTCCACAGTATTCAAATTCACACCAGTGACTTCTGATCGAGCATTGTAGATAAAAGTATTGGTAATGACTGAGAGTTCCCAATAGTCAAGGCGCTCGGTACGGCGCGAAATTTTGTCATGGGTGTACGCTGAGCTCGCTACTGGCGCGGCGTTGAAGGTGTTGATAACGCTTGAGATAAGCTGTGGTCGTTTGCGGTCGCGCTGGAGGGTCTGCGAGAAAACATTTCCGTTTGTTAATGTGACTGAAAACCCAGCAGGTCGGTTGAACCAAGAGGCATACTGAACCGAGAAGGCGGCATTCGTGATGGTTTCGAGACGATTGCCAAGACCGTAGCCGTAAGCCGCATGCAGAGAGCCATCGAGGAGGAGCGCACCGATGCGTTGGCGGTCGTCAGGCGAGCGTGTCAGGGTCGTGACGATGCCACCGACCACAACGGCTTCGTTCGTGGCCATGCCGTGTGCGTTGCGCTGGTATTGATAGACGGCATTGGTATTGGACGCCGATGCTAGGCGCTTAAAATCTCCGTATGTGAATGCGATGGATGGCGTCGAGTCGGAATACGTTGTACCCGAAAGAAGCCCGATGGGCGTGTAACTGTTTTGCTTCCAGTCACCTCGCGCCCAAGTGGTACGGGTCGGCAAACCTTCGTCTGTATAGCCGTAGGCGATGG
>CAZUAY010000184.1:0-8064 GCA_964618405.1 uncultured Lentisphaerales bacterium | reverse complement strand
GTTGTCCGCGATACGCTGTGAACGGTTGCAGTACTACTAACCCGTGAACGGTTACGGTAAATGAATAGGAGACCACGATGAATACCTGTCCACAGTCAGCTCGGAATCTGAAGCTTCGGAAGAACTTGATGCATGTGAGTGAGACGATTGGCGAAGGCGTGGAAGAAGAGCCAACACCAGACGTGGAGGAATGCACTTCTGAAGATGTTGATGAAATCGTACAATTGGTCCGCGCCGTCTGGACGATGGGCGTGGACTCCCAACGGGAAAAAATCTATGGACGTACACTCGGGATGCCTTGGCAAGACCATATCGAAACGTCCGTGCGCGAGTATCTCAAGCGACCGAATGTCCAGGCTCTCCAGATCCGCGAAGAAGGCCGTCTGGCGGGGTTTACTTCTTATCGGGTGGATGCCTTCACCGGCTTGGGGGAGATCGGCTACAATGCCGTCAATCCCGACTTCCGCGGTAAAGGGCTGGGGAAAGTGCTGCTTAACGCTGCGCTGATCTGCCTGCGGAAAGCAGGTCGAAACGAAGTTGAAGTCGTCACCGGCATGGATCCCGGCCATGCTCCGGCCCGTGCGGTTTATGAAGGAGCGGGCTTCAAGCCTTTCATTCGAACTGTGCGCTATACCCTCAATCTTGAACAAGAGATCGAAGGGGGGAGTGAACCTCATGGATGAGATTATTATTCTCAATAATTGAGATCGTGCGATCGTGCAGGTGCATCTTGAAACAAACATGGAAATAAAATTTGTGATAAAACCTTTTTTGAGTCGTGTCGTAAAAAAAATCGCGTCAGTCAGACAGCGGACGTGGTTAAAAATATTTGTGCTGGCCTGTGTTGTATGGTTCTTCTGGTATCCCAAGCGCATGGATTCGCTCTATATGGCGATTCCTTCGGGTGCCACTGTCGCGACGTATCACGATGGACTCGCTTCGCAATGGAAGGGGCTTGTCAATAACGAGACGCTGTTGGCCGTGATGGGGGGCTTCGGATTAGAAGGAGCCGAAAAGCTGAAGAAAAAATCAGGAATCTACCACACGATGTATTGGCTTAGTGGACGCCATACGGTTGCAGGGTTTGTGCCGCAGCGCGACGCAGGAGTCGTGCCCCAAACCTCTCAAAACTTAGTTCCAGACGGTTATCTTGCCGCTGCGAGCTATGTGGGATGGAAGGCCAAGATCATGGAGTTGCTCTGGCGTATTAAGTGGGTGCCCGGTCTCGGGAAGCTTGAGGTAACACCGAATGGGACGCGATATCTTCTCGTTGAAGTTCCCTACGAATACGGAAGTTTCATGATGCTCGGGCTCGACATGGTCGACGGTGTCCTCATCGCGACCTTTTCGAGGAACCCAGAGGATGTATGCCTCTTAGCAGATCGGCTAAAACTTTTTGGACCGAATGATTTTCCTGCAATGGCCTTTGATGGAGAAAAGCCATGGAAGACAAAACTTAAGGCGAAACATCGAATTTGGTTTTCTGATCATCCGCTGTTACAGGGTTCTGATCCGTTTAATGTGGAAGTTTCATCGCTTTGCGAGCTAACGTTTAAAATTGTTATCCGCGGTCGCTTTGAGAGCGATGCATTTAAAAAGCTCAAAAGTTTCGCTGATTTGAAGGCATTCCCACTTCCCGGCAGTGATGTCCCCGCTGCGGCTGCGCCAGTGCTTTTGGCAGTTGATGCGTCCATCATTCCGAAAAACAATGCTCCCTATACCCCACCCGCGGGCGAAGGGTTGCTCCTAGGATACCTAAGCGCAAAACCCTATCATGGACGCTTCATTGGGCTTGCGTATCCTGCCCTAAACGTTGTGATGCCTGGAGTTGATAATGATGCATTCGGCGAATGGGCATACGAATTTACTAATGGCATGAAGCGCGAATTTAAGGAGGCGGGCATCAAAACTAGCTATAAAACCGAGGGACCCGTCCGTACGCTCTTCGTTTCGTTATCGATACTTGAAATGCTCGGAAAGGTGTCGACGAAAGATCAGGCGTTCGCGGAATTGCGTGAGGGTTTTTTGCGCCTAGGCTCGCATTATGGAAGTTCAGTGAAACAGCGTGCGGCTCAGCGAGAGGGCAAAGCCCAGAGCCTCGCCGCCATTGTTTCAGAGTGGCAGCGTGTGCACCCTGACGCAGTGGCGGCAGTGCGCGTAGACCTACCCGTGGCGGCAGAAGAGTTTTCCCACCTCAGTGCTATTGCGAAGATGGCATCATCGCTCGTTCCGAATTCCAATTCAGCGCAGACAATCGAAGGAATCGGTACTGCGAGCTGGGCACTCCAAGCGCTTAGCCCACTTGGAATTGTTGAATGTATCGCCATTGGCGGAGAGCCAGGCCTATCCGAGCTGAGAATAAGCACGAAATACGCAGAACCGAACTAACGACACTTCTGGTATTTTAGGATGTTTTCTACGCGTTTTTTTAAAGTGAGTACAGACTCATGCATATTAAGCAAATCGACCTAAAAGATTACACCACAATGCAGGTCGGTTCTTCAGTACAACTGATCGTGCCGAAGACGATTGGCGAACTACAAGAATTACTGATAAGACTAAAGGCGTCTGCGACTGCCTTTTGCATTTTAGGTGGCGGCAGCAATACCATCGCAAGTGATCGTTTCGGTGGTGTCGTTGTAAAACTAAACTTAACCGGACTGACTCTATCAGAAGAGGGGATGGTCATCGCCCATGCAGGCGAAGCCTGGGATCATGTCGTCAGAAAAGCAAGCAGTCTCGGCCTGAGTGGTATCGAAGCATTAGCCAGTATCCCAGGCACCGCCGGAGCAGCCCCAGTTCAAAATATAGGCGCTTACGGGCAAGAGCTTTCTGACGTCATTCATTCTGTGACCGTTATAGACACGAACGCCATTGTGCGTGGAGAATATGAACTGAAAAAAAGTGAGTGCGATTTTTCCTACCGAAACAGTCTTTTCAAAAAAGAATCGGGCCGCTATGTCATTACTAAAATAACTCTGCAATTAAAGCCAATACAGGATCGGTCAGCTATCTTTCTAGCGCCATCATTACACAAATCATTACAGGCCTATTTAAAACATAATAAAATAGAGGACTATTTACCTACTACAATTGCTGCTGCCGTTACGGAAATTCGAAAAACGTGCATCCCAGATCCAGGGGTGCTCCCCAACTCGGGTAGCTTTTTTAAAAATCCTATCGTGGACCAGCAACTATTTGAAACGCTTCAGGCTAAATTCCCTGAAATACCATACTGGTCGATGCCACATAATACCGTTAAGGTGCATGCCGGTTGGCTCCTTGAGCAAGCTGGATTGAAAGGCTACAAAACGGATTATTTTGGCACCTATGAAAACAATGCAGTGATCGTCATCAATCACAACAAGGGCAACTACAAGCAGCTCATCGAATTTCGAGATCAGCTCAATCGTATCATCATGCAAAAATTTGGGTTTCAACTCGAACAAGAACCCTTTGAGCTAATTTAATCGAGGACGAGGACGAGGACCGCATTGCTGAGGACGAGGATGATTCAAGAAAGTTACCCCCGTTTTTTCGCGGGCGCAGCCGCGCGGAGGGCTTACCTCCTGACTTCAGAACTCAATAAAAAATCTTAAGTACGGAAATGTAATCGCAGAAAGTATTCCCATCTTCTGCATCACCGATCGACCCTCGCGCGTGAGGGACGCGCCAGGAGGGCTGCGATGGGTAAAAAGTTGGGCTGCCACTCTGCGTGGATTTACGCAAAGTCCGCAGGGAAGGTGTTAGGTTTCAGGCCCTAGGTTCTAGCCAATTCTAGTGCCAAGCAGCTAGCCCCTAACTCCTAAAACCTAGCCTCTTCTTCCCCCAATTCGTAATTTTTAATTCGTAATTCGTAATTTTCTCATGCGGCTGCGCCGAGGTTTCTTAGCCACAATGTTTCGACAAGCTCAACACCCAAAACACTAAAAACTTTAAGAAGTAGTGAGTTGCGGGCACGTGAGGCCGCCCAGCCCGAACCTGCCCAGATAGAGTCAATAGGGGGTTCGCCGGACGCTTAATTAGAAGAGGGAATTGAACTTGCGACACAAAAGTAAAAAAATTTCAATTTAGTGAGGTCTGCCCATCAGCGAGATCGAACCAATACGCTGCGGGAACGGAGATGCCAGCACCGCGAGTGAAGTTATCGTTCGCAATGCGTAGACCCTTGCCGAGTCTGTCTAGATCAGGCGCGCCGGGTTCTTGATACGGAATTTCGTTGAGAGCAAAAAAGGTAGCGGTGGTGTCGTCCTGCGAAATAAGTTCGATTCCAAATTTCCCCGGGTTCTGGGCGATTGGGCTGTGTACCGTCAAAGCGAAGCGATGCCAGAACGACGACTGAATGAAACCCGCTTCGTAGAGTCCGCGAACAAATTCGAGTGCCTCGAGGGTTTCCGTATAAGTCTGGGTAGGAAAGCCGTACATTAGATAGACATGGACCATCATGCCGTTTTCAGAGAAAGATTCGCAAACGCGTTTCGCTGTTTTTAACGTGATGCCCTTATTCATGAGTTTAAGCAATCGATCATTCGCGCATTCAAGTCCTGCTGAAATTCCGATGCAGCCAGCGGTCCACATCTTGATGATGAGGGCGTCGTTGAACGCCGCATCGAGTCGAATGTTACCCCACCACGTCATCGTCACGCCACGACGCGCAATTTCGTCGCACATCGCATGAAGGAGTGCGGGTGCGAGCGCCTCGTCGGTGAAATGAAATGCGCGGATTCCCGTTTCCATCATCATCTGCACGAGTGCATCGACGGCCTGTATGGGGTCGGGTGGAGCGAAGCATTGAATGTAATCGAGACTCACATCGCAGAAGGCGCATTTGTGCCAGTAGCATCCAGAGGAGAGCTGAACTTTCAGCCAGCGTCCATCGGACCACAGTCGGTGCATGGGGTTTGCCGTCTCTAACATCGACAGATAACAAGCCATGTCAAGCCCAGTATAGTCGGAGACAGGGACTTTGTATTTCCCTGGTGTGAACGGCTTAGCGGGGATGAAGCCATTGCGAGTCATGACGCTTTGCAACTCGATTTTGCCTACGATGCCGAGCCAAGGATTAAACCCTTCGTCAAAACTGACGTAATCGAAGAAATCGAAGACTCGCTTGTCGGTCATGTCGCGCAGTTCAGAATTCACGTAACCGCCGCCGAGAACAAGCTTCACATCAGGGGCGTGGCAGCGTACACACGCTGCCACACGGAAGGCGGCATAAACGGTGCCGGGGAAGGGGACGGTGAGCCCGACGAGATCGGGCTTGTGTTCGTTGAGCAACTGTCGAGTGAGTTCATCGATGAGGGTGTCGACAACCGTGGGATTGTCGGAGACGAGTCTGGCGTAAAACGGGTCGAATGAGGGTGCAGAGACGGCGAGGTGTTCGGCATATTGAGCGAATCCTGGGTCGACGACTTCTTTGAACACATCGGCGAGATCGTCAAGAAAGAGCGAGGCGAACATCTTGGCCTTATCTTGAATACCAAGGGATCCGAAATAGGCGTATAAATTTTCTTCGTCGAGTTCTTCATCGCTGGGGTCGAGCTCGCGAAAGTGCAGCCCTTCGGGTAGGAACCCACGGCGGCAGATCAGCCATGCCATTTCTGGGTCACGTCCTTGAAGGAATCTCACGACACCGTCTACGAGAGAGGCATAGAGCTCGGCATTCTCTAGGAAAGCCATGATTGGTTGCGACGGCTCTTTGAGTTCGTCAGCGAGTTCAGCAGCCCTCTCGACGCCTTTGCGGGTGAAGAGCCGGAGGGCAACGGCCAGCGACATGTCGAACTGTACGGCATCGATTCCGTTTTCTTTCAGGAATCCTGTCAAGACCGGTGTGGCAGGGTACGGCGTATTGAGCTGTACCATGGGAGGGGTGATCAGGAGCACCTTAGTCTTTTTTACCATTTGCTTTGAGAGGCGTGATTCCATTGGTTCATCCGTGTCTCTATTTTCGGATTGAAAAGGAACAGCCGCAGTATGTCTGACGATAAAGATCATACAGAGCGGCAAGACGGAGGCTGTTCAGAAATCCATTCTTTTTCTTGAAGTTGAAATGCATGAACGTCAGCCCTATCGAAAGTTCTGGGTGTTGAGCACTAACGTCTTGAACGGCGGTTTCGCCAGCTTCGAAGACCATTAGGCTACGTTTATGCGGACTGACGGTAAGGGTTGACGTCATCTCCGTGAAACCCTGTTTGCAGGCATAATCGGCGGCGTGACGTAGGTTGTGCTTAAAGCAAGCTGCACATCGCTTGCCGCCCTCAGGTTCTCCTTCAAGCCCCTTTACGGATGCTAGCCATCGCTCATTGTCGTAGGCGTCTTCAATGAATTCAACTTTCGCCGTCGTCGCGTAATTACGGGCGGCATTGCGCCGACGCTCGTATTCCTCGAAGGGCATGATGTTACTATCCGAGAAAAAAATTGTCGGCTCGTAATCTTGCTCTCTCAAGAATTCAACGCAGTGGGTTAGGCAGGGTCCGCAACAAGCGTGTAGAAGGATTTTTTTCATGACGCACTACTGAAGGAGCAATAGGGTTGTAGGCTCAGATGTCCAGACCACGCGCAGGCGAGTAGCCGCCTTGTGGTGTCCGATGAAGGCGCAGGTCTCGTCGTCGGAAACCTCGAAGCTGCGCATGTTGGTCAGTTCCGCATCGCCTAAGAAGGCCAACGTCTGCGCTGGCGTAAAGTGCTTGACCAAGGCACCAACTGACTTACCACCAGCATTGAGGGGATAGATGTAGATTGCGCCAGTATCATATTGCACGTAGAGGTGCATTTGACCGCCTGTCTGACCGGCTGCTACGCCGCCAACTTTAACGTTCATAATGTCAGAGTCGGCCCCAGGAATTGTAACGAGCAAGGTTTCGCTTTCCGTGTCGAAGTCATAGACGTAAACTTTTCCAGAATTGCCTGAGCCCTCGCCCGCATAGACGAGATCCTTGCCGTCGATGTAGTAGGCATTGACGCTTCGGATGCGAGTGAGACTGGTGTTGAAGACGGCATTGGAGGTTAGGTTTATGCCACTCATGCCAAGACTATTGAGCACGTCCCATCTCCAGATTTTGTGTTGGGGGGTCGCGTAACTATTTGAATACAAATACGTGCTGTCGTGGCTGAAATCGGACGAGTCGGAGATTATGCCGACATTGTTGGTGATGCCGTAAGCCGTTTCGCTGGCCCACGGACCGGGTATGGGGAGGGCGGCATAGCCGTTTTTGGCGTGGGCACCAGAAAGATACACGTGGAGATCGTCGGAAATCGCGCCGCCACGGAGTCCTGGACTCAAGCCGAGCCCGATCTCAGAGGCGCTGGCCACGGCGAGTGGTGTTATCTCGATCCCTTGCCGTGCCGCTCGCAGTTCTGGCATGCTAAAAAGATAAATTTTATCGGACAGGCCACCGATATCGCTCCAAGTGAGCCATTGGTCGCTTTCATCCTTGTTCATGTAGTGTGGGCCGGTTCCTGTAGGGATGGCGGCTTCATATTTCAGTACAGGCCCCTCCCACCATGGGGCTGCATACGCCAAAGTAACAGAAAAAAACGTTATCACTGCCGTAGCCGCGAAAATATGTCGCTTTGAATATTGCATAGAATCTTTCCTTTTTAGTCAATTAGCATTACAACCTGTCAATATTTAATAGTACAATATTCTTCTTCATTTTTGCAAGAAACTTTAGTAATCGGTCAGTAATCGGTCAGGCACAGAGGGCTGTGCCTGACCGATTATAGTCGCTAGTCGCTAGTGGCTAGTCGCTAGTACTGTCCCGAAAGAGCCGGCAGGGTTCCACCCCATTAGGGGGGGGGAGGGGTGAAATTGT
Organism: uncultured Lentisphaerales bacterium; assembly: GCA_964618405.1. Classification (GTDB taxonomy): domain Bacteria; phylum Verrucomicrobiota; class Kiritimatiellia; order RFP12; family UBA3636; genus JBBQIY01. The sequence continues at coordinate 250 of CAZUAY010000184.1, read as the reverse complement.
TTTGCGGTGGTGACGCCTGAGATCTGCTCTGCTGTGCTATCAACCCAGTTGTCGCAATAAGCGCGGTGCGGTTTTAAACACAGAGAGTTGGAGACACAGAGATTGAGCCACTGGGAGCAGATGCTTCCAGCCTGTGCAGGGACGGCAGACGAGCGAAGCGTTCCGTTCGTTACGACCCCTGCTTAGCGAAACTCGAAGTTATAGGCAAAATGCCTGTTGGCGGAGCGACATCGGAGTCGGGGTTGGTATC
>CAZUAY010000183.1:1762-8080 GCA_964618405.1 uncultured Lentisphaerales bacterium | reverse complement strand
GAAGTTTTATTCAAGATTACATTACCAGGGAGGCGTAATCGGTCAGTGACGGCACTCCCCGTCACTGACCGATTACTGGAAAACCCGTTCTCCGTTTGCTTCGCTCGCCCTCCTCCTCGATTCATGCCAACGGACGCATTCTTCCCGACGCATTATTTCTTGGATTTCTCATCAGGATGCAATCCATGAGTATAGCGCGAGCCGATACCTAAGAATCGATAATTCATCAAATTTGTCTTGTTCTGGACGATAGCATTCATGGCATCCCAATTCGCTCGGACTTGCTTGGCCGCTTCCTGATCCTGCTCATGGCTATCTCGATAACGTGCCATCAAGTCTCGCGTATCAAGCATCAACCTCGTAAAGTCGAAGCCGGCACGGGTGAAGGCTACGCGTTGGGCATATTTAGTAGAAGCATTCGCGATTTTTTGCGAGGCCTGATCCAAAAATTCGCTCGCCTGCGAGAAGAATGCTTTATCGTAAACCTCTGCGTAATCCAGTTTGTTATCCACCATGCGGTTACGCGTAGTCTCCATCAGCGTCCAATATTGTTTCAAGAGATTTGCGGCTGGCCCAAATGCGCGGTGATAATAATCGTCTAAGATCGTCTCACCGTCTGCGTATGGATTCCAGGCCAATTGGGCCATCAGGTAATAAAGTGGGCCTTGTGTTGGCCAGTGCTCCCAGACGGTATCGAAATAGAGGCCGAGGCAGTGATTATCCGCGATAAAGCGGAAGTCCTCCATAACCGTATGAAATGGAACATCGGGCTGTCCCTGTTGCCAGCCAGCCGGGTTTCCAGTATTCGGTCGCCACATCAGATGCGGTGCCACCTGGCCCCAGCCTGCGAACTGCCCCATGTGTTCTGCACGCATTTCAGGATCGCGTAAGAAAAAGTTAGCGACACTGGAGATGATCACGTTATCATCCGGAACGGCCTTGATCGGCGCGGCACGGTAGTGTCCGTAGGCGTGCATACCGACGTATAGCGGCTTATCGGGGTATCGTTCTTTCAGCAACCGCCCTAACGTGTTGGCAAAAGTAACCTGCCGGTCAGACAACGAGACGTACTCCTGACTGAGCCCACTCCAGTAATAGAACAGCAATTCACCATCAGGATGATCCCAAGCTCTGCATTTTTCGCAAATGCAATGGCCGCGATTGAAGCTATCGTTGGGGGAAGCACTAAAACAGGTCAGGTGCACATCATGGCTCATCGTCACCGCCACGTTGGTCAGCCACTGCGCCCAGACCGCAGGATTCGCCTGGCAGATTTTAGCTTTGCCTGGTTCCTTCGGCGCGGGGAACCCGCTACGTGTACCGTCCGGCTGCAAAGCAAAATAATCTGGATGGTTTGTAAAATATTTATTCCACCAATCGCCAAAGGCATGACCGGCCTGTATGTCCAGCGAATCGAGTTGCAAGCGCTGGACACGCGTCCAATCAAATGACAAACCGCGCGTATCGCCCAAGGCCGAAAGACGGAACAGGCCGCCGCGCTGGCGAATCTGGGGATGATAGCGGTACTCGAACGGAGCCAGAGCCAGGGTCTTTTGCTCGATGATGTCCTCGCCTAGTTTTCCCGGCCAGAGCCAACGTACTCCCAGATAATCCTGCAAGAACGTGTAAACCGCGTTCACCGTTCCGTATTCCAATTGCTTGCCATCGATCGTAGCTCGGGAAGTTTGTACCACCAGATGGTCTGGATCCCAGCGGTCACGACCCGCAATCACAACATGATGGGTCGTTGCCGCGATTAGGATCTCTTCGGGATTTTTGAAGTCAAAATCGAGTGCTGGGAATAACGCCTTAAGTGGAGGTTGGTACCCGACCCAGATCGCACGTGTGGGCACAGGATTAGGACACCCTTCAATCACGTCGGGCCGAGCACCGCTGATTGCTTCTATATAGCTGGCCAGCTCATCCGCCGCGCGCCGCGTGTAAGGAGGCGCATCTTTGAACACAACAATGGGCATCATGGCGATCCCATTTTCCACCAATACTACCTGCGATGCAGGTCCTTCTGCTGGGGCCTGCGTCACCCATAACATCCCGCACAACAAACTTGCCATTAACCAATGAAATAAACGCATGAGTCGCTCCTTTGTTTTTTGTATTAGGGCATCGCGAGAAGCTTGTTCACTTCCGGTGCCATTACATCGATCCAGCGGACAAACCCCGGCATGGCCACATGCAGGCGGTCCGGAAAAACTTCTTTGAGGAGGGTGCCGTCTGGCTCGGCTAGTGCATCGCCTACGTCAAGGAAGAATACTGAGGTTCCGTCTGCATGCCGCGCTAATTCCTTATTCGCGGTGCGGACTCTTTCGTTAATCGGATCGCTGAGGGATTCTCCACGAGGCAGGATGCCGAGCAGCAGAATCCGGATTCCCGGAGCCTTGAGGCGCAGCTCCGAGATCAAGAGACCGATCCCATCGTACATTTCTTCGGGGGTAAAACCGTGTGTCAGGTTGTTGGTTCCGATCAGCAGCACCGCAACCTTCACGGGCACCTGATCCAAGACGCCGTTGCGGATGCGCCACAGTACATTCTGGATCCAGTCACCGCCGATTCCGAGATTTTCGGGACGTGCGGCGCCAAAATATTTCTGCAATAACTCCTGGGGCCAACGCGCGGTGATGGAATCGCCAATCAGCACCAATTCAGGTCGGTTGCGTAGCACGGCCTCGCACTGCGTGCCATGCTGCTGGAGATAGCTTGTTCCTCGCCCATCGAAGCCCCACTGCGCTTCAGCATCGGTGATCGGCGGATAGAGGATGTTGACTGGATCTTCCGGCGTCACGCCTTCTGGAAAAGCTTCGAGCACGAATCGGAGCGTCCCTCCGCCCCCCCGAGATTCCGGACCCGGACCGACGGCCACACGAACCACATCGCCTTTGCGTAATGGGCCAAGACATTCTTGGAATAACAGCGGCTGGCGCCCCGCAGGCGCAATGAAGTCGCGTACGCGGGTGTCATTAACGTAGACCACGACAGCACTCGTATTGTTTTTGCTGAGCAGGTTTCCATTGCGAAGCCACACGACGCTCGGCGGATCGTTCGTCAGGGTAAAAGTGGCGATGGCCCAAAGCGCCCGATTCCCTTCGAGGTCTCGCGCCCCGCCGATATGGCCATAAGCCCATTGATAAGGACGATCCCGGCGCTGGACGCCTTGCTCATCTGGAATGCCGTACTGAACTCGTTTTCGCTGGCCAGGGGGCGTCGCGATCTGAACCAGCGGTTCGTAGCCGGCCGTCTCCCCCAGTTCACCTCGCGCATTCCACTCAAATCGCCAGTCGGCCGGCTTCTCCTCGCGCCCCACTGCATCGGCAAAAACTGCTAACAGCGTGCCCTCGCTGGCCCACGCGGCCTGTGCATAAAGACCCACAGATAACACGGTGACCCACCCCAGACGCAAAAGACGACGCTTTGCCCGAAGGGACCCCTCTGATTTCTTGCTTGCGACCCTCATTGTTTATCCTCCTTTGTGCATGGTAACGGTTTATCGCGTATCGTGAGCAGATCAAAAAGCCGTCCCGCTTGTGTTAATTTGTCGAATGGGTTACGCGAATCCCATTTGTAAGGGCAGAGAATTATTTCAGCGATTGCATTCTTGCTTTTCATGAACTTAAACCAAGTTGTTGCAAGAGGCGCGTTGCGGTTATTCGCCCAGCGCCTCGCGCAGTGTTGGCTCGATGGCTTCGGCCATGCGTTTAAAGCCAACATCGGTCGGGTGGGTGCCATCCACCGTTGCATCGCCATCATCGCCGAGGAGCGTATCGCCAGGCACAAGCCACAACTTGTCGTGGCCTGCACTTTGGAGTGTTTTGAACACCTCGCGCAAGGCAATGTTCTTGAATTCATGCGATCGCTGCGCCGGATCTAGCAATGGGGAGCGCTGATAAACGATGCTTTCGACGAGGATGATGGGTGTTTTCGGGCGGCTCTCCCGGATAATCTCAACGAACTTTTGTGCACGCGCCACGATTCGCTCGGGAGTCATGTTGGGTAAGGGGTCTAATACGTAGACAGCGGGATCGAGCTCCGCGAGCAGGGGGGCCAGTTCAAGATCCATCGGCCCGTTCCCCGAGAAGCCGAGGTTAATCACCGGCCTATTGAGCTGCCGCCCCAAGATGGCGGTGTAAGCCATGCCGGGACGCGATGCGCACCCGCCTTGGACAATGGAGGTTCCGTAAAAACAGATGGGTTGCGATTGATCGGCTGGACGTGGTGCCGAGCGAATCGTGTTGATTTCAGGTATTCCGATCTGGAGTTGCTGCGTGCCGTTGTAGAGCGGTAGATAGAGTTGAAAAACCTTCTCGCCAGCGCGTAGGCCGGTAGTGAGCGGTACCGATTGACGGGTTGTATCGGGTTTGTCGGGACGTCCTGAGCCGGCCCAGCGCCAGCGATCAGCATCCCAGGCGTAGAGATCGAGTCCGCTGACGCCGGTAGCGGTCATGTGACTCATCGCGAGTGAAGGCGAGGTGACCGTCCAACGTGCGCTGATCTCGGTGGCGTCGGTGATAAAGCGTACGACGAGGCCAGCGGAGTGTTGGCTGAGTGCCCAGACGGCGGGCCGCACGATCGCTTGGGCGCGCGCTGGCAGGCGGTCGAAGGGAGACTCGGTATCCGTCCATCCTTTACCTTCGATTAAGAGCCCTCGTACGTCGTGCCAGACTAAGCCATCGGCGACTTCGGGAATTTCAAAATTGCGATCCAGTTCCGAAAGGTTTTTTGTTATCATAAGATGCTTTTATTGTTCATTCACTTGTTTGAGATTATCGCATTTTACTTGACTGTTGTCCATGAAGAAGAGCCGAATCGACACGAGGCGGCGCGAGCCGCAAACGCCGCAAACGGAGAACGGGTTTTCCAACCCGTTTTCGTACACGGGTTGGAAAACCCGTGCTCCGTTCGTTACGACCACTTTCTTTACAAGCGATCCAGTTATAGGCAGGCCCTCCGCGAGGCTGCGCGTTCAAGCGCCACCCTGCCTGCCCCGCCATTTTCTGCCCCGCCCCAGGTTCGCCTCGCTGCTGGTGCGCCACCCTGCTTGCCCCGCCCGGCCATCGTATTACACCGTGCTCAGTGGCCATATAATTAATTGCATCGCCCTCAGTTCGCCTCGCTGAAGGTGCGCCCACTTGCTTGCCCCGCCCGGCCATTCTATGCATCGCCCCAGTGGCCCTATAATTAACTGCCCCGCCCCAGGTTCGCATCGCTGATGGTGCGCGTTCAAGCGCACCTGCTTGCGCCTTGGCGCAAGCACCGCGCACCTGCTTGCGCCTTGGCGCAAGCACTGCTAATATACGCACATGAAATACAGGCGCTTCCCCAACCATGATTACAGCGGCCCCGGTTTTTATTTTATTACGTTTGCAACGCAGCCCCGGCGCAACCTGCTGGCTTCTATCGAGAACGGGCGCATTTTACTGAAGCCGGAAGGACGCGCGTTGCAGCAAGCCTGGGCTCAGCTTTCTGAGGACGATCCCCTGTATACCACGCAGTTCTGCACCATTATGCCCGACCATTTTCATGGTATCGTGGTTTGTAAGGGCCAGGCGAAGCACGCGCTCGGTACGCTCGTCAACCGGATGAAAGCGCGCGCCCGACAGGCGATCCGGAAACTTCATGCTAACCCCTGTTTGCCCGTGTGGGAAAATGGCTTTCATGATTATATCTCGCTCTCTAAAGATGAGCTCGACGCCTTTTTCGCTTACGTTCGCGATAACCCGAAGCGGTGGCAGCTTCGCCGGGATAACCCGCAGTGGTTTCGTAAGGAATGCGCCATTTCCCACCGACGGCTGCCCACGGATACAATGTGGACGGCATACGGCGACCAAACGCTACTCGATTACCCGTGGCTGCTGCCGGTCGTACTTTCGCGCCGGCTTGAAGGCGCGGCACTGGAGGCCGAGGTGGAGGCCTTGCTGACCCGTGTGCAGGAGGGCGCAGTGGTGATCAGCGGCTTTATTTCGCCTGGAGAGCGCCTGCTTGCGCGGGAGCTGATGGCACTGCCTCGTGCGCGCATTATATACTTACACCCATGGGGGCTGGCGCAGTATAAGCCGCGCGGCACGGTGGCTACGGAGCGGCTAGCCAGCGGCAAAACACTCGTGCTGAGCGGCTTCCCCGATAGCGTGGAAGCCGTGGCTACACGCGAGCATTGCCTGCGCAACAATGGCTGGGTGCAGGCTATCGCTGGGTACAGGCGATAGCCTGTACCCAGTGCGCTCCAGCGCGCACATCAGCGATACGAACTGAGGACAGATTTAGGCAAAACGGGCAATAAGCATAGATGGGTGAATGCCCGGGTTTGCC
>CAZUAY010000183.1:0-1752 GCA_964618405.1 uncultured Lentisphaerales bacterium | reverse complement strand
TACACCGTGCCCAGTGGCCATATAAGTAACTGCATCTCCCTCGGTTCGCATAGCTGATGGTGCGCCCACTTGCTTGCCCTGCCCGGCCATTTTCTGCATCGCCCTCAGTGGCCATATAAGTAACTGCATCGCCCTCAGTTCGCATCGCTGATGGTGCGCGTTCAAGCGCACCTGCTTGCGCCAAAGCGCAAGCACCGTGCTCAGTGGCCCTATAAGTAACTGTATCGCCCTCAGTTCGCCTCGCGCATCTGCCCCGCCCGGCCATCGTATTACACCGTGCTCAGTGGCCCTATAAGTAACTGCATCGCCCTCAGTTCGCATCGCTGAAGGTGCGCCCACTTGCTTGCCTCGCCCGGCCATCGTATTACACCGTGCTCAGTGGCCATCTAAGTAACAGCATCTCCCCAGGTTCGCCTCGCTGAAGGTGCGCGTTCAAGCGCACCTGCTTGCGCCAAAGCGCAAGCACCGCGTACCTGCTTGCGCTTTGGCGCAAGCACCGCGAGCGGCTGTTGCGGGCTCAGAGGGTTTTCAGAAGCCTGTCCCGAATCCCCACTAATTCCTCTTCAAGAGCGGCCAAAGACTATGGAAATCATCTGTCCAAAGCGCACCCGCTGGGATTGACTTTGTGTCAAAAACGCCTCCGTACAGATTTTCTTTGAACCGGAGTGGAGCCGCCGAGAGAAAAGCCCAGTCCGCTGCGAAACAGAGCCCCGTTGTTGAAGATTGATAGACAGTCAGAACAAGCCCAAGCTCATCTGCAACGGCCTTCATAAGAGGCACGAAGTCGAAATATCGGTTTGAGATATGCACCGCAATCACACCCTGTTCTTTCAAATGTGCTTGATAGAGCCTAAATGCCTCAATCGTCAACAAATGCATCGGTATCGTATCGCTAGAGAATGCATCCGCAATAAACACATCATACCGTTGAGGTGTCGTGGCTTTGAGCTCGTGCGTAAGACTAATCCGCGCATCTCCCGTGACGAGTTTGATTTCGGCTCTCGATTCCGATAGAAAGGTAAAGTCCTTTTTATTCTGAGCAATTTCTTCCACAAGCGGGTCAATCTCATAAAATGTATAAGTATCGCCAAAGCGGCCATACGATGCCAATGAGCCGATTCCTAGCCCGATGACACCAACAGAAATCGGTTCCTTTATTTTCTCGTCATAATTCTTGAGGAAAAGACCGATGCCTGAAAATTCTGAGTAATAAACCAGCGGGTCAGGTGGACTCTTTTTGCTACTCATCAATTGACGGCCATGCACAGTATTGCCATGGTAGAGATGTCGGATAAAATGTGGACGCCCATGAGGATTCGGACTGACCTCATCGGCAATGGAAAGGGTACTATAGAAACTCCGCCCCCTCCAGACCGTCTTGACATTCCCCAGCTCCCTCTTCGCCCCCAAGCCCCATAGCACGATCACCGGAAGCAGGTAGACTAGGCGATAGACCGTAGAGTCCTTGCGTTTTTCAACGTAGCAGTAGAGCACCAGCATCCCGGCGGCAACGACCAGGGAAACCTGGTACTCCAGAGGCCTGTTGAACAGCAACGGTGCGGCAACGCTCGCAAAAACACCACCCAGCGCACCGCCGACCGATAGCATCAGATAATACAGCGTCAGCCCGGACTCCGCCGGCCGGAGCTTGTACTGCCAGGTGTTCAGCGCCGTGCAGACGACCAGCAGCACCCCGCAACTCGCCATCATGCGCTGCATGTCGATGTCGGTCTGAGAAGTCCAATCGCGTGT
>CAZUAY010000182.1:0-8186 GCA_964618405.1 uncultured Lentisphaerales bacterium | reverse complement strand
CAGTTGTCGCAATAAGCGCGGTGCGGTTTTAAACACAGAGAGTTGGAGACACAGAAATTGAGCCACTGTGAGCAGATGCTTCCAGCCTGTGCAGGAACGGCAGACAGGCGAAGCAAACGGAGCGGGGGTTTTCCAACCCCCGTCGTGTCGGGGACAGGAATGTCCCCGCTCCGTTCGTTACGCCCATTTCCTTTACAGCTCGAAGTTATAAACAGGCAGGATGCCTGTTCTTCCAGTAGGGCAACATTTTATTGCGGCCAATCCCCTGATTGGCTCTCCTATTCCCATCCCTCTGTAGCAAACTCTCTGTGTTTAAAACCCAAACCCCTGCTCCCCAATCCCTGTCCCCTGTCCCCTTGTGGGGTTGCAACTAGTTGCAAACGCACTGGTCGACAACCGCTTGCATCGCATCGGTGTTTTGTTCGATGGATTCCACCAACTTGAACTGGCCGCGGCAGCGATCCATATTTTGTCCAGGCCGATGTGTTTTAAAATAGACGTCGCCGTTCAAATAGTCTGTGAGAAAGCGTATGCCGCATTCAAAGGTAAGCAATTTGCCAGCAAAGGGGAGCAGTTGGAGCTCCGCTTTGCCGAGGAATGACTTTGCTGAAGCGAGATAGCCCTTGGCAAGCGCTTCGAAAATCGGCATCCGCATGTAGGTGAGCGAGAGGTCCTGTTCGTCTTCTTTCGCTGCGTTCGTTGCAGTTCTGACCATATCGCCGAAGTCGTAGAGCGCCAATCCTGGCATAACCGTATCGAGGTCGATCACGCAAATGCCTTCACCCGTGACATTGTCGAGCAGGACATTGTTGAGCTTAGTGTCGTTGTGCGTGACAAGTGAAGGAATCTCGCCTTTTTTGTGAAGCTCGAGAAGAATCTCTGTGTCGCGCTTGCGCGATGTTGCGAATTTAATCACGTCCTGAACCTGAGCTGCACGGTTATGCTTATCGTCGTCGATCGCCCGGATGAGGGCTTCGAACCGTGCCGGGGTATTATGAAAGTTGGGAATGGTTTCGGCGAGAGGAGCACCGGGAAGATCGACCAGAAGCTGTTGGAAGGCTCCGAAAGCACGCGCAGCAGCTTCGGCCTGAGTGGGGGTTTCGATGAGGTCGTGCCCTGTCGCATGCTCAACGAAGATGTACAGACGCCAGTAGTTGCCGTCTTTATCGCGATGATAGGGAATTCCACTATACGAGGGAACGAGGGTGAGAGCTCTGCGCGATGCTTCGGCGATTCCCGACTCGCGAAGTTTGAGCTGCTGATGCGACGTGACCCGATGAATGTTGTCCATTAACGCTTCAGGGTTCGTGAAGATGTTATGATTGATACGCTGAAGAATGTATCGAATTGACGTACCGCCTTGATCACAGACAAGCGCGAAGGTGTCGTTGATGTGTCCACTCCCGTAGGGCGCTGCAGAGACGAAGGTTCCTAAAACGGAAAACTTTCCGAAAATCGACTTTAAATCAAACTGTTTTTTGGCGTTCATTTAATGGAATCCTGTAAAAGCTGTTTATTATTACACACCGAGTGTGTAAATTCAAGAGAAGTTGAGAGAAGTTGAGAGTTTCGAGTTGTGAGCGTTGTGAGGTTGAAATGCGAACGCTGGATCCTTGGATATTCCGTGTGAGAGATTTTTGTTCATTTTTTTATTGCGGCAGCTATCACACCGTGGTACTGTTTGATCTGTTGCGGCATCATGACACTGCTAGTAAGCGGTGGCGAGAATGCCATCATAAACGAATGAGATATGCAACAACACCAAAGGATTTTTTATGATTTTCAAAAGAATAGACCATGTGGAGATCGTGCCGGGAAATGCGGCAAAGACCATCGCGTTCTACGTCGATGTGCTTGGCTTTAGCATTAAGAGCCGCATCCCCATGAAACTAGTGCCCATGAAGGAGATTGTCTATCTTGCGCTGGGCGATACGGTCATTGAAATTATCGCTGTCGACAACCCCGCGTCGAAATCGAGCAACCCCTGGGAAGTTGGCTACCGGGGCGTTGCCCTAGAGGTAAACGATATGGCTGAGGCCGTTCGTTATCTGCAGAGCAAAGGCGTGGTTATAGCCAGAGAGCCAGTCGACTTGGGAGACTCCTTTCGCGGCGAGATCAGAGACCCAGACGGGCTGATCATTGAGCTGCGACAGTGGAAATAGAAAGAGGTTCCGCGAGGATCCTGTGGGAGGCGGAAGGATTGTCGAAGGGCGAGCCGCGATCGATGAATTCTACCGCAGGGCTGTCACGATGGTTGATTGTCTCGAGCGGGTCGCCCCGATCCGCACGTCGAACGGGGCTTTCGTAGTCATGGCTTTCGATATCCAGCATTGTGCGGAGGGGGGGCACCCACCGTTGCTAACCGATTACTAAAAATAGTTTTTTTTGCGCTGGACAATGCTGCCGCGACAATGATACGCTTCAAATAAATCGGGATTGCTTATACCCCGTGAACGGTTACCACGCTTGTTTCGAAACGTGTTTCAGGTTTGTATTGTGTGGGTGAGTGTGTCGATCTCGATGCTCCTTTCAGCGGATATAATCTCACGTGAGCGTTGGCTTCGGGACGGCTGACTCCGGAATCTGCACGGCGCGAAGAAGCCACTGGCCATCGTGGGCCTGCTGGCGTAACAAACCACAGGGAGATCCTCAAATGACTGAAAAAAATTATGATTTCCGTAAACGATTACGCGACATTCACCGTCCTGCTCGAGTGAATCTGGAGGTGTTGCCTGAAAGCAACGAATGCTCAGTTGATGAAAGCTGGACGATTGTCATTCCACCTGTTTGTGCAGGTGATCCTGTGCTTCAAACGGCTGCGGTTGATTTTCAGGATTATCTTCGTGTCAGCATGAATGTTTCAATACCGATCCGATCGGAAAGCAGTGGACCTAAGATTCAGCTTGAAATTGATTGCAACGTCAGTGGGCGTCTAGACGCTTTTCTTTTATCGGTGAAACCGGGAATAATCAGAGTCAGCGCACGTTCAGGTAGGGGGATTTTCGGCGGAACGGTTTACATTGAGGATTTGATGAATCTCAGGGAAGCCCCGTTTCTTGAACATACTGATTTTTTCTGTAAACCTCTGATTAAAACGCGAGGCGTTCATTCTGGGTTTGGGTTGGATATGTTTCCAGATCACCATTTAAATGCCATTGTGCATGCCGGATTTACTGAAATTTGTTTGTTTATCAGGGGGATTGGTACGTGCGGTAATTCTTATTGTGATATACAGGATGTCATTGACCGAGCGGAACGTTACGGGCTTGATGTGATATTTTACGGTCTTATTTCCGCTTACAAACACCCTGGAGATTCTGACGCGGAAACATATTTTGATCATGCCTTTGGCAGTATTTTTAAACATTATCCGAAAGCCAAAGGGATCATGCTAGCCGGGGAATCAGCAGAATTTCCGAGCCAGGATCCGCAAACAAGTGGAAAGCGTCGGACTGAAAGCGATTGGCATGGGATTCCTGATCCGCGCCCAAGTCCAGGATGGTGGCCGTGTGAAGATTATCCGGCATGGCTAAAGGCCGTGCGAGATGCGATTCATAAATATAATCCCGATGCGACAATTTCTTTTTGTACGTATAACTGGCTATGGGCGCCGGTTGAAGTCCGTCGGAAATTTCTTGAGGCCATGCCGAAAAAAATTCAGCTCCGCGTACCTTTTGAAATGTTCAAAGTGTATGATTTAAGTGATGGTGTGCGTTGTCAGATCATGGATTATACGATTTCGGAAACCGATTTCAGTGAATGTTGCCGCGAAGAAATGCGGATTGCCCACGAATTGGGAGTGGAAATCGGAGTTACTGCCCTAAGTTGCGGCACCCCGTGGAATTTTGGAACAACACCTTACGTCCCAGCTCCGTTGCAATGGATAAAGAGATGTGATTCACTCCGTGCCGCTCATGAGAACTATCATGCGGATAATTTCTATGATTCGCATCACATGGGTTGGTGGCCGTCAATTATTACGGATCTCAGCCGAGCAGTGTTCCGACAATCAGAAACGAATTTGGGCGCGTTGTTGAAAAAGTTGACTATTCGTGATTACGGTGTGGCTGCCGTAGACAATATTATGGAAGTCTGGGGATTGTGGAGTGAGGCCATGACCTTTTATGTAGCCTCGAATGAGAATCAGTATGGTCCATTCCGGGTTGGACCTTCTTATCCACTCGTGTTTCATCCGAATGTTACGCGCACGATGCGCTCCAAGGAAATAAAGTTTCCCGCGACCGACCATGCTCATTTCGGCGCTAAAATCCTGAACACCTTTTACCAGCCTTTTGAAAACTCAGGACAATCACCTTATCCACTGCGCAGGCGGGGAGAGTTGGCCAAGTTAACTCAGATGCAAAAAATGTGGCACGAAGGCGTTACTAAGCTCAGCGAAACTGTGGAATTGATACCCGAATCCAAGCGGGATACTTATAATGAACTACTGACGCTCGGTAAATTTATTGAAACGTTTATCATCACCGGCATTAACGTAAACGACTGGTATTGGTTAAATATAAAGTTGCTGAATACAGACGAACGCTCACGGGGGCTTGAGCTGTTGGATCAACTTGAAGCGATAGCAAAAAATGAGATCAAAAATGCACAGAACGCTATCGACTATGTAGATGCTGATTCGCGGCTAGGCTGGGAACCGAGCATGGAATATATGACCGATCGCTGGCATCTTGAATGGAAAATAAAGCACGCTCAAACCGTCCTTGACGGTGATATGAAGACGTACAGGAAAATGCTCAGTATAGGAGAATAGTGTGACGTTCGTGCGCTTGATGAATGGCATCGGGGGGGGGATCGATGACGGTAATCTTTCGCGCCGTAGACCGTCGGAAGTGCTGAACGAAACTCAGGCTGAAATGCTCTACTCTACTTCAACGGCCAAACAGACTCGGGGAACATTAACGCATTCACAGCGGAGTGCCGAGAAAGCAAACGGACGGCTCTTGGCCTGATTATGCGTCGAAGGAAAGCCAAATGAAAACGTCGTGTATTGGATTGCATTTCAGCCATACAACGTGCTAAACTAAAATTGCTATTTGTGAAAAAGTTATGGGAAAATGGTGTTTGCTTACTTGGAGATTACATGAAACTACTAAGGTCTATTCGAATAAATCTGGCTTGTGTTTGTCTGTTGTCCTGTCTGATGGTCTCCTGCGAGTCTGGTGGCGGCGGCGGTGAAACCGACCGGTTTCCGTCCAGTTCCGAAAGCGCTGCGGAGAGCATCGCGGGGACTTGGAGCGGCAAGTCAGCAACAGGCCAGGTTCCTAGCACTCTCTACCTTTCCGAGTCGAACGGACGCATCACTGGGCGACTGAAATGGCCCAATGATTCTCGGACGGTTTCGGGAAGTATGGACGGTGCAAGTGTCCACTTGAACGTTGAAGGCGGAGATTCCTGGATGCTCATGTTTTCGAGCGGTAATAAGCTTATGGGAACGGCAATGAAGCCAAACGGGAAAACCTATGACCTTTCTTTCAAACGAGAATCGTTTTGACTCCGCAATGGACCACCCGAAATCCACCAACAAGACGAGTGCTGGAAAAGAAAACCCACAATACACTCGTTCATGTAAATTACCAGCCGCAGCCATGTTTTACGAAATATTCGTAAGGGGCCAGTCTATTTCGTAGATGCTGGTTGGCGCTCTTTCGAAGTCGTTGAAACGTTGGAATCATAGCGAATAGCCTATTCCACGACGTAGACTTGTTTGGTCTTTTTTCCGTTTCGCTCGACATCGAGCACGAAGGTGCTGGCATTGCCTTCCACAAAATTCTTGATGAAGGTTTCTGCGCGGCGGCGGTTTGTCATATCTACGGAATTTACGGAACGAACAATATCGCCGTTTTCAAGCCCGGCTGCCGCAAAGAAGTCCGCTTCGCCTTCAACCCCAACCACATAGCCGGTGATGCGATTTTCTCCATCGAGATCCGTTACATAAACTGGGTCCATGGAATCGAAAATGCTGAGAAGGCGTTCAGGCTGGTCCCGTAATTCAGAATAATAGTTGAGCAGGGTCTCGCGGCTAAAATTCCATCGACCAGGAAACACTTCTTGGCCTCCGAAACGTTTCGCGAGATCAGCCCGTGAATCGCCTGTATCCGTTGCATTCGTAGCTAGTGAGGAGGGTGACCGCGTCGACATTGTCTTTTCGAGAAATATTTCTTCGTCGCCGACAGGTCCACTGAGAACGACCGATGCCGATTTGACTTGGGTTAGGACAATGCCTGGAATGACTTCGGCGTTTCTTCTGACGATGCTCTGGGACACAGTGACGCGATCATCAAGCACGGCCATCGGTTCATCCGCGCCGCTGTTGGAAACGCCAAGGATCGTTCCTGCCAGCCTAAAACGGCGTGTCAGCGATCCCTGAAGAGACGTGTCGGGAGAAGCGGCAAGGATCTGGGAGATTCCTGAGACGACTGGACTTTGGACGACAGTCGGCATTCGTGAGTTATTCTCAGCCTCAAGATCGCCAAAATCTGTTTTTGGAGTGCGACGTACTAAAAACAGGACGAGCGCAGCGGAGGTTAATACAACCGCTGTGGTCGCTGTCATCATCATATTTCGAGAGTGTCGGACCGGTGAATTCATAAGCCGGATTCTGTGTTCCATCCTTTCGGAAGGACTCGGGTCATTCATCTATGCAATCAACCCGGAACGTCTCCGTTTTCCATTTGGAATCCGGTTTATACGAGCAGTACAAACGTTCCCTATTTGATCTTGCTCCAGGTGGGGTTTACCTTGCTGCGTCACATTACTGTTTCGCACGGTGGTCTCTTACTCCGCCATTTCACCCTTACCGGATAAATCCGGCGGTTTGTTTTCTGCGGCACTTTCCATCAGCGCAGTTTGCTCGCGCCCTTCCCAGCATTACACCAGGACACCTTGCTCTATGGAGTCCGGACTTTCCTCCAGCCGTTTCGAGTTTCCTCTGGCGACCAGCGACCCGTCCTTCACCGGGCCGACACAAAACAAAAGTTAGTATACAATTCGCCCACAAAAATCGCAAGCCACGATCGTCATTCTTGCCGGGTCATCTGCCAACTTGGCATTCTTGATCGCTTCTTGTTGCTTAGAGGGGGGGAGTGACATGTGGCATCCGCTACAAACATGTTCGGAAAGGCGGATCAGTACTGGCCAGCGATTTTTTCGGAGACGCTCATAATACATGAGAAAACGTTTGGTGGCAGGGATCTCAAGAGGCTTT
This sequence comes from uncultured Lentisphaerales bacterium, assembly GCA_964618405.1. Lineage (GTDB taxonomy): Bacteria > Verrucomicrobiota > Kiritimatiellia > RFP12 > UBA3636 > JBBQIY01. Next base: position 958 of record CAZUAY010000182.1, on the reverse strand, counting down.
ACCTTTTTGACTCGTAAAATCATTGCGTCAGCGAGGCTCGCTTGGAATTCGACGAGACGCCCTTCTAATTCGCTTATGTACTCATCCGACTCACGCTTGACTTCATCATATCGCGCTCTGCATTCGTTGGCGTAGGCTTGTGCCTTCTCCGTTTTGAGCTCAATGTTTAATTTTTTGAGCTCGGCATCCTTAAGATCTTCTGTAGCCTTCGTGATCTGCGCATTCATGGCAGTACATTCTAGATTCGTCTTCAGTGTGGCGGACTGGATTTTAAATTTCTGAATGCTTTCTTTGAACTGCGAGATTTCAAGCTCAGCGTTCATGCTTTCTAGCTTGAGCCTTTTGACTTCGTCCTCTGCCTTGTCGAGATCTTGACGTTCAGCTTCGATCTTCTTAAGTTCCTGGTTGCATCTGACTGGGATGTCTTTGACGGGCCCTTCCAGCTCCTTGATGACTTCGTCGTGGTCTTGTAATGCTAACAAATCGTCTATGACACTCACGCGTATCCCTTCGGTTGGTTTTGAAAACGAAAAACGAGAAATAAAAATATCATATCGTATCGCTTATGTCAAGAATCGTAAAAAATGTAAAAAATCAATAGGTAATCGCGTCAGGCACAGGGGGCTGTGCCTGACCGATTACAGTCTCTAGTCGCTAGTGGCAGAATGTCATATCAGCAGAACACACGAATTTTTTGGGTTTCCCGTGTTTGTGGGGCGAGCTCGCAATAGAACGCGTTTCGGGCGATTAGTTTCAGCGCGTCATATACTTTTTTAGAGTCGGTGTTGAGCTTGCGGTATTGGCCCTAGACGAGGGTGTCGAGCCGAGAGGCCTCGCGGGGGTGCGCGTTAATTTAGTCCTCCGCGCGGCTGTGCCGCGAAAAAACGATGGGGTAACTTTTGGTATGAATTGAGGACGAGGAGGACGAGCGAAGCAAACGGAGAACGGGTTTTCCAAC
>CAZUAY010000181.1:0-8222 GCA_964618405.1 uncultured Lentisphaerales bacterium | reverse complement strand
AGACGAGCGAAGCAAACGGAGAACGGGTTTTCCAACCCGTTTTCGTACACGGGTTAAAAACCCGTGCTCCGTTCGTTACCAGACCTCACAAAAATGAGGTTTTTTTATACTTTTCCATCGCAAGTTCAATTCCCTCTTCTAATGAGGTTTCGAGTACGAGTCCCGTTTCCCCCAATGCGAGTACAAGTACGAGATTGAGGCTGCCGAGAAGAAGACGGTTTGTGGCTCCTCTTTTGATTCGAATAATCGCTTATTCTCTATGCGGAGCAGGGTGGGGCGAAGCTGTCCCAGCGAGCCGTTTGTTTAAAATTAGCCGAAGCTGATGCTGGCGGAACCATCGCTTTTGCGGATCCCGTCTTCGTTGCAGCGGGTTTTGCAGGCTCTGTTTTCGGTGTGCTTGGTTTTGCCGCGATCGCTCCAGTTTGCATGGGGGGGAGGCGGGCATCGAAAGAGGCGTTCCTCGATCGATTTGGACTGACGCGAGCTGGCGTTCTAACGCCTCGTAGCGGGCTTTGTTCGAAGGATGCGTGGAAAGAATGCTCATGTAACCGGGTTCACCGCCTTCCTTCTCATAGGCCCGCTTCCAGAGGCGCACCGCTGCGGCGGGATCGAATCCCGCGCGCGTCATGTATTCCATTGAAAGTCGGTCCGCCTCAGATTCATTGTTGCGCGAATACTTCGGTACAACCAGCCCGTTATAGACGATGAAGGCACCATCAACGACGGATTTCCAGCTTTCAATATTTTGTTGACTCTTGGTTAGGGCGACTTCCGAATGCAAGACTCAGTGCTAAAAAACAGAACTTATTCCTCATCGCGGGGCTGCTTTCGTTTGACTCGGTTTTCCGATTTTGTATCGTATCATTTCGAAGGGTGCAGTTCAACTTTCTAAATTTAATTCCACCCTAGATGCTGTAGCGGCTGGGTCGCTTATAATTCCTTCATCCTTCTCCATTCGCTGGGAGGAACGCCGTAATGGAGGCGAAAGACTTTTGAATAGTAAAACTCGTTCTGAAATCCAGTCGCCGGAGCGATCACCTTAAGAGGGGTACCGCGGAGCAGGTCGGGAATGGATTGTTCAAGACGGATGCGCTGTAGCGCTTTAACGATGGTTTCTCCGGATTCTGCACGAAATCGGTGCGAGATCGTTGAGGGTGACATACCGAGGTTGCGGGCAATGTCAGGAATAGAAAGTGACTCCCGAAAGTGGCTTTCCAGATAGCGAATGGTTCGCTCCGCGACTGTGGCCACTTGGCTTTCTGACGTGATGGAATATTCGCCGCAGGTTCCTGGAATTCGTGTTGCATCCGCCAGCTCAGCCAGAATTTCAAAAGCAATCGAATGACATCGGAAATAACCCACGTTTCCCTCGACGGATGCAATAGAGGCAAGGGCCTCTAAGCGATGACCAATTTTCATTTCGGGGTCGTGAATACGTGCAAAATTCGTTGGATTCTCGGTGATAGTATTGAGAAAAGTTAGATTGGAGTCGAAAATCATCCAAGCGGATGACATCCAGCATTCTCGATCCGTTTTTTCGATGTAGGGTGTGCCCGGTGGATATAAGTGTGCCATTCGAGCTGGGCGATGAAGCAGTCCCGATGCATCCGTTCCAGTGAGGAAGTTGGCCCCCTCGTTGTATTCAATGCAGAAGTCAAGAACCCATTGATTAGACGGATAGGCAAGGCATCGAGACTCGCCGGGAGGCCGAACTCGGGAATGCGCCGCGCAACTCCTGAGAATAAACGTTCCAAGCGTATCAAACAAGAAGCCCGCTTGAGAGGTTTGCCCGTGTCGGGGAGATTGATGCGCTACGGCGGTTTTACTTGCAGAATTTTGCATGCTATTTGCAGAATGCTCCATGTGAATTCCTCATATAATCTGATAAAATAAATACAAGTTGGAAACAGGTCTCTTTGAAATGTATATCTAGCATTATCGTTAAGAATCCCCAAAAGGCAAGTGGAAAGTATGAAAACAGCAAAATTAACCGTCTTCGATCCCGTCAAGCTTAGCTTTGAAGTAAGCGAATTCCCCATCACGTCTCCGGCATCTGGAAATGCTGGGCTTTCTCTCCTCTACAGCGGGATTTGCGGAACAGACGTCCATATTTGCCAGGGAAAATTGGGTCCCATGCCTTTCCCCCTCGTTTTAGGGCATGAATTTATTGGGAAAGTTGAACAACTCGGCGAAGGCGATACACTCGATGGCCTTGGAAATAAATTAGCGGTTGGAGATCGTGCGATCGCCTGCGTGGCGATCCCCTGTGGCAAGTGCTTCAACTGCCTGCGTGGTGAAACGGCAAGTTGCTTAGCTTTCGGAGTCACCTATTCGAAGCCGGTTGCAGATGCCCCGCATTTTCATGGCGGTTTTGCTGAATATCAAGAAATCCAAATGCGTAACCTGATACGATTGCCGGGTGGCGTGGATGCCAAGGCAGCGGCAGCATTCCCGTGTGGTGGACCTACCATCATCCGTTCCTGCATTTATGGCGGAGGATTGGAAAATGACGAACTCGTCGTCGTTCAGGGTAATGGCTCGCTTGGGCTCTTTGCATTAGCTTATGCAAAGTCGAAGGGCTGTCGGACGATCTGCATCGGCTCTACGGCCAATCAGCATCGGATAGATTTGACTTCGGCATTTAAGCCAGATGTTTTTATCGATTTCCGAAAAACGACAGCGGAAGAGACAGGCAACATTATTCTCGCTGAAGCCAAGAAGTACGGACGTGGCGATGGTGCCGATGTTTGTGTCGAGACAAGTGGCGACCCGTCTGCCTTCCCCTTGGGACTCGCATTGTTGCGTACGCGTGGCCGGTACTTTGTGCCGGGTCAGTATTCCGACCGCGGACCCATCTCAATTCCCCCCCACATGATCACCTTCCGCGCTTTGCGCATTATCGGAAGTGGGCAGTACACGCTTAGCGACGTCAGCGACTATCTCGACTTCCTCGCTGCAAATCCAGAACTCCAGACGTTATTCGCTTCGACGGTGTCCACCTATAGGGTTGGCGACGTTCATACAGCCATTGCTGATGCAACAGCGGGGCGTACGATTAAAGCCGTTTTCGCGAAAGCTTAAAACAAGACGGAAACTTCTGTGTCGTATTCGGAAAAGTTCCCGGTGGAGATCATGATTCACCGCTACGGTTGTGGGGCGAAGCCATGAACTTGTTGAAAGAAAGTCTATAAAATGAAGCCTTGGAAAAAACCGATTCATTCATCCCGAAGATTTACATCGACGTGCTCTATGTTCTTGTGGCTATGTGGTGATTATTTGACCGAGCACCCTAAGGGGACGATGGAGGAATCTTTACGCAATGCCAACGCGCGAGCGTATGCTTTGGAGCATCTGCCTTTGCATGAAGGAATGTGCAACGAGTTCTGGGGTGGACCCGCGCTCACCTATGCGGTGTCGGACGCCGTGGCAGACTATACTCGAGATGGACACTCCTACGAGACCTGCCTGTCTTCCTACAGGGCCACGACGCGAAGTTTTACAGTCGGGGTGAACCACACCGTGCCGGACTACTGGGGTGTCGTTGAGAAAGGCCTCGGTGATTTTATTCAACGAGCCGAAGCAGAATTTAGAACCGACCCTGCGCCCTATCGTGAGGCGATGCTGATTTCGTTGAAAGCGGTTTCGGACTACATGCGAAGGGCTGCAAATTTTTGTCGCGCGTTGAATCCCGAGTGCTCAAGGCGCTTGGAGAAGGTTGCGACCGATCGGCCTGAGACCTTTGCCGAGGCGATTCAGCTCGTCATGACGATTCAAGATTTCTTGCTGGTTGATAACGGCTATGCCAACGCCCTCGGTCGTCTTGATCAGTATTTGTATCCAGCATACCTCGCTGATAAAGCGGGACAAAAGACGGCGCTGGATGCGCTCTGCTACCTGCTCTCCGTTGTGGGTCACTATGGTGAGATCACGAACATTGCAATCGGTGGCGTTTCGGCAGACGGTTCCAATGCGGAAAACGAACTGAGCTTTCTCATCTTGGATGCCGTCGGGCTTGTCAAATCCCCCTCTACGAATCTCTCGGCAAGATTACACGATGGCAGTACCGATGCATTCCTCCGCGCCTGTGTTAAACTCATTTCAACAGGCATTGGCTTCCCGGCCGTGTTCAATGATCATGTCAATATCCCGATGTTGGTTTCAACTGGGATTCCGATTGAAGCCGCGCGTGATTATGGACTTGTGGGCTGCGTTGAGACGGTTATCCCGGGTCGGCAGGTGCCCTGGAGCGATGGCCGCTTTAATATGCCGGAAATTTTCTGCGCGGTTATCAAGCGTCTTGAAACATTTAGCACGTATCAGGAGCTCTGGGCAGAGTTGGTTGAACAGTTTTCCGAAGGTGTCCACAACTATCATACTTACTACTGTGCAAGGCTTGAAGCGTTTCCACCGCAAGACTTCCCAATGCCACTTCTTTCAGCCCTGACGACCGATTGTCTTACTCGCGGGCTCGATGTGAATGACGGCGGGGCAGAGTTTCCACGCTTCCACGGTCTGGGGATGATGGGTCTTGGAACGCTTGCCGATTCCCTGGCAGTCATCAAAAAACTTGTCTTTGAGGAAAAGCGCCTATCTGCGAGTGAATTGGTGCGCGCACTCGAAGTCGACTTCGAAGGCTATGAAGAGCTTCGCCAAATCTGCATCAACCATGCACCCAAATACGGGAATGACGTGGCCTACGTTGATGATATCGCCGCTGAGATCGTTCAAGAGGTTTGTCAACTGACAGCGAAGGAGCCTCTGCCGGACGGGGGACGCATCCTGAGCTGCATGGCATCTAACACTCAGAATGTATCCGCAGGTGCGGGAACGCCTGCCACACCCGACGGACGTCGAGCCGGTACTCCGCTTTCGGACGCTGCCTCGCCGTCGTGCGGGCAAGATCGGGAGGGCCCAACGGCATTCGTCAATTCGATTATCAGGCCAGACTATTCGCAGAGTAATTGCACGGTGGTCAACATGCGTTTTACTCCAGATTTATTCAAAGGAGAAAAGGGTATTGCCTGCATGGTTTCATTGCTTCGCCGTTTCGTGAAAGGTGGAGGACATGAGATGCAATTTAACGTAACCGACAATCGTGTGCTGGAGCAAGCGATGACTAACCCAGAAGCCTACGGCGATCTCATTGTGCGCGTCAGTGGTTTCTCAGATTATTTTGTTAATTTAGCACCTGGAGTTCAGCGCGATATTTTGCGGAGACAGGTTCATGGAGCCATCTAAAACAGGTCATGTCTCCCGTATTCAGCGGGCATGCACTGGAGACGGCCCAGGATACAGGACGACCGTCTTTTTGCAGGGGTGTCATTTGCATTGCCCTTGGTGCCACAACCCCGATTATCAACCTTTTGGTTCGCAAACAATAAGAGTTGAACCGCGGTGTATTGCCTGTGGGCGATGTGATGTGAATGCGCAAGTTTGTCGTCATGGCATCGCGATTGGTAAGGGATGCGCCGCTTGCGTGGCCGAGTGTCCTAGTGGTGCACTCGTGATGCTCGGGACGGTCATGGGCGTCGAAGATGTCATGAAAGTCGTGAGGCGAGACCTTGACTATTATCGTGAGACAGGCGGGGGACTGACGCTTTCCGGCGGCGAGCCATTGATGCAGATGGATTTTTCGCTCGCCTTGCTTGAAGCCGCTCGTGAAGAGGGGATTGCAACTGCCGTTGAAACGTCGTGTGCCATTACAAGCCGCGAATTCTCTCGCGTTATTGGGAAGGCCGATTTATATCTTTGTGACATTAAAGCTTCACGAGAGGCTTACCTTGATCTTATTGGCGTGACAGCGGAGCAAGTGTATGCGAATATTGTTGCGCTTAGCGAGGCAGGGTGTCGCGTGATCATTCGTGTTCCTTGCGTCGCCGGGATGAATTTCGACGACGGCTTGGCTGCTTTTATCTCGGAAGTCGCCGAACTGGAAAACGTAGAAGACGTCGAACTCCTCCCTTACCATGACATGGGCCGCGGCAAAGCGACTCGGATTGGTTTGCCTGAGCCTGATTGGGCGAAGATGCGTGCCCCATCAGCCGAAGAACAACAAGCATTTCAACAGAAATTTCTCCCTCTAAATAAATGGCAATATTCCAATCATTAAAGTCGCGGTTTTCGATCATCGGGGATCGCCGTAAGGGTGCAGAACAGCGTGTGTTCGCTGCGCTGGAGCTGTTCTGTTTGCCCGTAAGCTTTTTGACGCTCTTTGTGCTAATGCCACTGCGGGTGGCTTACCCAGAGTGGTTTCATGGCGTAGGGCTGAAGGTGCTTGCGGTGCTGATCTCCGCCGCAGTGGGGTACATCACCAACTTCATCGCCATCGAAATGCTTTTCAAACCGTATCAAAAGACGTGGCGTCATCCCTTTGCTTGGATTACCGGAGGATATTGGCGGCAGGGTCTTGTACCGAAGAATAAAAACAAGATCGCAACGCAAATTGCCGAGCAGGTCGAGACGCGGCTTCTCGACCCCGAACGTATGGCCGAAGACCTGTGCGCTGTTGTTTCGAAAGGCTTGCGCGATCAAGAGGTGATCGAGGCACTTTGCACCGAGGTAAAAGAAACGATTGCTGCGCATGAGCAGAGCATCGTCGATTTTATCTTGCCCAAAATTGAAAAAGCGGTTTTAGGCGAGATCGACAAACTCGTCACGACGGACAATGTCAGGAACGTCTTTCATTCCACGATCGAGCCAAAACTCCGATCGGAGAAAACGCGGGCGCTGATCGCGCGTCATTTGACGGACACGATTCAAACGCGGTCTCCCCAGTTGGCTAAACAGCTAAAAACTCGCTTTACGAAGCGAATAGATGAGTACTTTAATTCCCAGGGAGTCGTGGGAGCGTTAATTGCCCCACTGGCTGGAGGATTGGCAGACTTCATTGTGACCGAGCAGTCGATAAAATCGAACATTAAGGACTGGATGGCCGAGGAAGAAACTCAGGTTATGTTCCAAGAAGAGCTGCTGGGCATGGCAGAAGCGTTTCGTGATTATATCGACAATCCGCAATCGCATCAGCAGATTGAAGAATTTGTGGACACGCTACGTGGAAAGGCCAAAGAATTTTTGATGCTTTATTTGAGCGAAAAACTTCCTGCCACGCTGTCTCGAATTTTAAATAGTCAAGAGCTTGTCGTTTGGGTGGAGACATCATTCCTGCCTCGTGTGCAACCGCGGGTTGAGGACTTAGTCCGTAAATTCGGTGCGGATTTCATCCGGAATAATCTGCATATTTCGGAACGAATTGAAGAGGCCATCGGGAAGCAGGATGTGATGGAATTTCATGGGATGATCAATGAAATCGCCGCTCAGCATCTCGGCGCGATTCAAGTTCTCGGCTATTTGCTCGGCGCTTTGGTCGGACTTTGCCAATTGCTGTAAGTTATAGATCCCTCACAAGATTTTTAATCGCCATAACAAACAAACTCAGCATGAAAAAATGGTTTTACGAACAGAACGGCCACCAGCGAAAACCAATAGCCGAAGCTGATCCCTGTGTTTTTCGAAGGATGAGGTAGAACGGGTTTTTCTTCGGTATTGTTTCGAAGCATGAGGAGAGACGGCTTGTCGGGACGACTGCGCCCCACCTTGAGCTTCGCGAGCAGATGGAGCGGAGATTGATGAGACTTGTGAAAAATCCAGCAGCCCAGCTTCTTGCTCGTAACGAACGGAGCACGGGTTTTCCAACCCGTGTACGAAAACGGGTTAGAAAACCCGTTCTCCGTTTGCCTCGCTCATCTGCCGTTCCTGCACAGGCAGACGAAAGCGCGAAGAAATAATGGAGTGACTGAGGATTTGCTGGAGTTGAAACCACTTCTTGACGAAGTTATAGGCAATCCCGCCTGTTCTCATACAACGTGTTCTCATACAACGACGGCACCGTAATCTCGAACGCCACCATAATCTCGCGCAAAAGTTCAAGATTACAGTGGATTATCCTGTGCTGTTGTGGACTGAATAGCCGAAAAAATCCATAACGCAACCGACAAGTGAATTCTAGTGCCATAATCTGGCGGACTTGTTCAAGATTAAGGTTGATTCTGGCAACCCATTTTAGGCGGATTTATGTAATCTTGAAGTTTTATTCAAGATTACATTATCAGGGGTCGATTACAGTCGCTAGTCGCTAGTTGCTAGTCGCTAGTAGCCACGGTAGTGGTAGTCGACAAAGTTAGCGACAAAGCTAACGACAAAGTTTTTTTCAAACGAAACTACGC
>CAZUAY010000180.1:0-8243 GCA_964618405.1 uncultured Lentisphaerales bacterium | reverse complement strand
CTTCCCACTGTGGCTGGCCTCGGCGAGGCCGGAATCGTCCGCGATCACCGATCGCGGCTACAGGCTCGCCCACTCGCAACTCACAACTCGCAACTCACAACTCGCTACTTCCCACTGTGGCTGGCCTCGGCGAGGCCGGAATCGTCCGCGATCACCGATCGCCCACTCGCAACTCACAACTCGCTACTCGCTACTCGCTACTTCTCCCCTGTGCCTGACCGATTACCTGTGACGACTTTGTCAAGGTTGCAATACGCGCTCGTTTTTTGTTAAGATATGAAAGTCAACTCAGTACTTGAACACTTGAAAAGGAGACAGCGCGATGAAAAAGATCAACTTGGTGAGGATAATGGGTGTAGCCATTACGATGGTTGTTATGAGAATCAGTCTTTCAGGGGCGCACGGCGCGACTGTGGATCCACGCGCACCGCTTCTCTGGCATGCAACAGGTGGGTATGTCTTGAAAGCTGAGTTTTTGGATCTGAAGGAAGGCGTTGTAATCTTGAAGGACGAAGAGGGGCAAATTAGGAATGTGCCGCTAAATCTATTGCTGCCAGAGGATCAAACCGTTGCTAAGAACTTGGCGGAGCGCATTACGTCAGTCGAGAAACTCGCCTCCAAACCAGGTGCAAAAAACCTGCTGTCGGTCTTCACAGAAGGTCCAGGGAAGGGTTTCTTTGCTTTCTATACGAGCCCCAACTTCATTGTACGCGTTAGCGACAAGGCTGTGGCTACGATAACATGCCTCGAAAACGGCGAGCCAGTCGGTAAACCGATTACGATCAAGTCTATTTATACCTACGATGATAAAAAGACAGGGCGACCTGCCAATCGTAGCATTGTGTCTTTTGATGAAGCCTACGCTCCTGTGCTCCAGCCGAGCACCCTCACCCTTTCGGGTCTTCTTGAGGACAATGTGAGATTTACCTTTAATCTCGTTATCAACAATAATGCGATCCAGACATGGGGCTGGGTGGAGGATCCGCCTGGGATTCAAGTGCCGACCGCCTGCAATCCAACGTTTTTGTTTGCTGCATCAAATTCCTTTGGACCCTACGTGATGGTCGTGGATCAAAAGGAAGCTGTCAAGGATTTGTCGCTCGTAGCGAACCCAGTTAAAGGAAAGCCTTTCACTCTTCAATACGGCGATGTTCCCAAAGACTATAACGTGCCACTCCTTTCGGCGGAGATCAAGGGGCCTGTTTTTGGTGCTCGCCGCGTCAGTGTCTCGATTAACCGTTCGAAGGAGGCTGAAATGCTTTTCGTGCCTACGGCTCATGGTCCGGTATACTCGGGTTTCGAAGTGACGATGTACAAAAAAAATAACGCTTCTCGCGGAGATACCGTTCGGCTTACGTTGACAATTGATTGATGAAGGGGCAAGTGAGGAAGAAGTCGGTTCCCGCATCCGCCTGACCACGCCTGTTATTCTGGCGAGTGATTTAGTGAGTTATTAGGCGAGTTATTGGTAACTTATGCTGTACGGCGAGGGGAAAATAAGATATCATCACGGCGTCATAAAGGATTAAAAGTCCAAAATCACAAAAATAAGTTTAGAGCAAAGGATTGTTATGAACTCGAAACGATTCAGCATTCAAAGTCGTGTGACTCTTGTACTAGTTGGAGCGATGGCTCTGGCTGGTTGCGCTAACCCGAAGTTAAAACCAGCCCCACTGACAGGCGCTGAAAAAAGAGCTGAAAAAAGGGCCAAAGTTGCGCAAGTAGAAGCTGTAGAAATGGTAGACCAAGTCGCCGAGGAGACCCCCGAGACTACCAAGGTCGCCGCCGCAGCGGCGACGAATGAAACGACTAAAAAATAGCTTGAGAAGAGCGGTGAGGCGATAAGGAGTAACGCCTTCGAACAGCTTTTTGATCGAGTTTGTGTATCTTTCCCAAACGCAAGCATGATCTCAAAGAGAAGGGAAAAATGAAAATTCGATTGCTTGTTTTTGCCGCAATGTTACTTGGACTAAGCGGCTGTAGCTCTCTGTACTACAAAACCATGGAGAACCTGGGTGTACACAAGCGTGACATTATGATGGATCGTGTCAAGGAAGCACGCGACACGCAGGAGGAAGCGAAAAAACAGTTTCTATCAGCCATGGAAGAATTCAAGAACGTTATCACCTTCAAAGGTGGCGATCTTGAGAAAGAATACGACAAACTCAATTCGACGTTGAAGAAGAGCGAGTCTCAAGCAACCGCTGTGCATGAGCGAATCGGCGCTGTCGAGAATGTGTCGAACGCGCTCTTCGCGGAATGGCGCAGCGAGATCAAACAATTCTCCAGCGACGTTCTGCGGAAATCCAGCCAGCAGAAATACGACATCACGAAGGCGAAATATGAAGAACTCATGAAGTCGATGAAAAGGGCAGAAGCCAAGTTAGAGCCTGTGCTCGTGCCCCTGCGCGATCAGGTGCTGTATTTAAAGCATAACCTGAATGCTAAGGCTATAGCGGGGTTACGTGACGAACTGTTGAGTGTGCAGACCAACGTAGACAGCCTGATTCGCGACATGGACATTGCCATCGCTCAAGCCGATAAGTTTATTGATGAGCTGAATGAGGAATAGAAGGTAGAACGCTCCCTGTCAATCTATTCCGCCCAAGCGTCTAAAACAGCGGTGGCAAAGGCCGCGATATCAGGGTAGCGAGCGATGGCATGATGATCGAGCGGTGTTGATTGCGCGTTCACGATGATCAATTCGCCACCGGCGCGTAGGGTCAGAAGTGGGAGAGATGCCGCTGGCTGAACGGTGAGCGAAGAGCCGAGCACGACCATAAGGTCGGCCTGCTCCGCGAGCGCCACCGCATTGTTGAACGCCCCTTCCGGTGGTACTTCCCCAAAGAAGGTGATATCCGGCTTATAAGCAGCGTTGCAGATTTTACAACGGGCGACATCCGCAGTTTCTAATAATGTACAAATGGCTTCGAAGCCAAGCTCGTGTCCGCATTCATAACAATGATGAAGCAAGGGCGACCCGTGGATTTCATACACGTTTTTCGATCCTGCTTTTTGGTGCAGCATGTCGATGTTTTGTGTGATGACGCCTTTGACGATTCCCACCTGTTCAAGGCGAGCGATTGCCAGATGTGCGGAACCTGGCTGGTAGTGACGCAAACCATAGACGAGTTCCCTACAGCCTTTGTAATAGACAGAGGGATCGCGCTCAAACCAATGGATATCAAAAATCCGCTCTGCGTCGGGATTTTTGTAGAGACCTTGCGGTCCACGAAAATCCGCGATGCCGCATAATGTTGAAACACCTGCCCCCGTGAAAATAGCGACGTGTTTGGCTTGTTTGAGCTTATTCAATACTGTATTCAAAATGCGCAGTCCGTCACTCCTTCATCCCGCGAGAGGTGAGGTTGTAAACGTGGTTGCGTACGCGACGCAGCGCGCGCCAACCGTAGCGGAAAAGAAATTCGGTGTCGCGGATCCGTCCTGAGGTTAGCATGAAACGGATCTGCCGGAACAAGAAGCGGGGGCTGATGGCGACTCCGTACATGGCTTTGATTGCCTTGTAGTACGCTTCATGAGGGAGCGGGGTTTTGACAATGAGACGGCTCATATCGAAGTCGTCATAATCATCGGTCAACAGCACTTTGTTTTCAATGCACTCCTTGTGATAAGGAGTGAAATCCAGTGGTGTGCAGATCGTCACCTGCAGGGTGCGGGCGATTCCCTTGAACATCATGTCTTTGACGGTACTAACCGTTAGCGCGAGTTGTTCAGCAGTTTGCCAGTAGTAGCCCACCATGATCGTCAAGTGCGGATGAAGTCCGTACTTTGTGAAGTGCTTGAGATTCTGGTAGGCTTGATGCGGCAGATAACCCTTATTGAGGCGCTTCAGGGTCTCTTCATCGGCCGCCTCCAGCCCCACGAGTATGAAGCGGAAATTAGCCTTCCCGAGTAACGCAATGGTCTCTTCATCCAGATAACCAAAACGGGTGTTGATCCCAAAGTAACAGCCACGCTTGTGAAGGCCGCGCTCAATGATGCCCCGAGCGAAGGCGCGAGCCTGTTCGCCGCGGTACCACACGCCCGAGTCGTCAAAAATTTCTTTGACTCCATAATCCTCAATTAGGCGCTGATATTCGTCCAGACTCTTCTCAACCGAGCGAATCGAGAAGGTCAGTTCAGGTCCGTTGTAACGGCAGAACGTACATTTCCCAAAGGTGCAATCGCGGATGACGCTGGTGGCGTAAGTTCCCGGCGTACGCAGGAAGTTCCCGTTCTCGTAGGCATAGCGCTTCCACTCAACGAGGTCGCGATCGACATCGGGCGCTAGATCGAGATTCTCCACGCGTTTGAAGGTTCCGGTGGAGCGCGTGTTCTTCTCATCGACACGCAACACGAGTCCTTCGATCGTGCAACTCGTGCGCCAGTCTTCATTTTTCTCGATAAATGGAATCAAATTATGCAGCACGAAATCGACATGGTTGCTGAGCAGTACGATATCGGCCTTCGAGGCTTCCAGGGTCTCGTCAGGCTTTCGCATGGAATGGTAGCCAGTCATGATAACAATCGTTTTGGGCAAATCGCCTTTCAAACGATCAATCAACTTCCAGTAGAATTTCATGACGGGCGTGGTGCTCTCGAAGACCACGACATCGGGGTTCCAGGCCACAAGCCCCGCATACCACTCGTCGAACGTTTTCAACTGTGCATTGCCGTCGTCCCAACGCACATCGCAACCGATGTCGCGTAGCCAAGTCGCTGCCTGCGCATGGATAACCGGCATCAGATAGGTGGGTGTTTTGAAATACTGAACATTTCGGTTCTGCGAGACCATGGCGACCTGGCCGCGTTCATTCACGATGGGAGGGTAGGAGATAGCAACTTTCATAGATTTTGGTCTTTCTGCAAGGAAGCTCGGAAGGCGTAAGGATTTTTTTGACAAAGTTCTCGACAAAGCTTTCGACAAAGTTTATCAGAAGAATGTTTCCGTGACGAGATTATTACTAGGAACGCCTTGCTCGCGTAGCAAGTCATACACGGTGGCCACCATGTTGCTGCGGCCACAAATATAGCAGAGCCGTTCGGGGTCAACAGGATTGGCCCGCAGGTAGTCGGTGACACGGCCGTTGAAGTCGCCGCCTTCCTCCCGGCTGACACAGGCGATGTAGCGGCTCCGCTCATAGTCGGACAGATCGTAGCGATCTTCCAGTCGCCGGATGCCATGCACGAGGGTGTAATCGAGGTTGGGATGGTGCGCAACAAAGCAGTGGAAGGGAGCGATTCCGACGCCAGTAGCAATGAAGAGGTAGCGCCGCGACCTATCCTCGGGGTGGGTTATCAGAAATTCGCCGTAAGGGCCTGCAAGATCGACCTCATCACCGGGTTTTGCCTTCTGCAGGGCAAGTGCGGTCTCGCTACCCGCGCGCGCCTTGATGAGGAACTCGATGTGAGCGTCGTTCGGAGGTGAATAGATCGAAAACTCGCGGTTGATCGCAAACTTACTGGGCCCCAAGGTCACGTGCTGGCCTGCTTGTGCCAAGAACGAATGGCGATCAATCCGGATCACAAAAGTCTCGTCTGTGAGATGTCTTACATTGTCGATGTAATGTCGGGGTCGTTCATCCATAAATCAGTTCCTCGTCGAGCGATAAAACCTAGAAAATACGCTCGGCACCCGAATACACTTCTTCTACGACAAGTGCCAAGGCGGCATGTCCAGGATGCTTTTCTGGATTCCACTTCTTCATGTCATCGAAAATTGGGCCATTTGTGTGGTATTCTAGTTTACCCTTCGCTTGATACGCCTTACGGTTTGGCCCCATGAAGAGAATGCTGCCGGTACTACCGTGAAGAATGTTATGTCGCGTCTTATCGAAATAATTGTCCGCGACAACGATCCTATTATCACCAGACAGAGCAACCGAGAGGACATAAACCGAGTTGGGTATTCCTTTCTCACTTACCGTCGTTAATACGAGGGCGCCTTCGCGCTCGTCCCAGGCTTTTGTAATGTTTTCCGGTAGCTTATTCATCTGCGTTCCTCATTTTAATGTAGGGTCCATTGCTCATCACGTCATTGTATACCTTTTAGGCGACACGCTCAACCGTGAAATTTTATGTGTTTATACTGCTATAGATTTTAACAGCCCTCGCGACTCGCCACTCACCCCTCGCGACTTCTACAACTCCAACATCTCACGGTACGTGTCGATTTCCCGTAAGGCGCTTTTAACTTGGCGAATTTTCCATTCGAGATGCCATGGATCGCAGACGTATTCCATGCTCGGTTCCCAGCCTATACGTGAATCGATTTGAACGATAGGAATGGTTTCAAAGGCATTTTGGATCTCTGCTTCGGCTAACGCGACGAGTTCATCGAGGATCGACAGCATGGCTGCCACGTTGTCTGACGCGAGCAGGCGTGTGTTCAAGAGCCACCAGCGTTTGACGTGGATGGTGGTGATGATCGAGTGGAGGATAAAACGCCCCAGCGCCAAGAGTCGTTCTCCATCCGCGCGCTTGGCGGCGGGCATGTCGGCCAGCGCCGCTTCTAGCTCGGCTTCGCCCAAGCGCCACAATTTTAGCATCTGCTCAAGCCGCTTGAGTTCTTTGGGGAAGCGGAGTGGGCCGGGTGACTGCTGCCGGTTTTCGTAAGGTTGATAGAGCGTTTTAACAATACGCCCCCCGAAGTGGGCATGGGGTGCTGCTGGAAAATCAATCTCCTTGCGGGTCAGGGTGCTGGTAAGGTTTGGCTGGAAAATCAGCGGATAAGCCGGACCCACCCGCCACGGTCCATATTGGTCTTCGGCGGAGGCAACGTAATAGTCCATCGCTTCGCTCCAGAATCGCCAAGCAGAGAGTACGCGATCAGCGGCGCCTTCACCGTAATCCCGAACCGCCAGTCGGTGCAGCAAGCCTTCGAGGTCTTCCTCTCGGGGTGACCAGACGTTCGCCTTGCGCAGATCAATCACCGCGTTGGGCCACCAGCCGTAATGGTGCGTTTCGTAATGGCGAGTGAGGCCCCACTTTTCCAGTGCTTCATTGAGATGGTGGAAACGTTTGATCCAGCGATACGGGGTTGGAACATAAGGTGCAGTGCCGAAATCCCACGTTGCGCCAATCGTATTCGTCGTCGCACAAAGTTCGAGGTCGAGTTCATGCGCCATGGCGCATTCCGTTTTGAAGTAGTCGCCCGCTTCTGTTGCCAGAATTGAATAGTCCCGAATCGGATAACTCAGGCCGTCGATCCGGTTGATCTTGAAGACCTCAAAGGTTGTCTGGACAATGATGTCCTTCGGCAGGGATTCAAGAAACTTCCGGCGTTGTTCTTGTGGCGCAGAGCACCAGTTGTAGGTATTGAAAATGATTTCGGCATCAGGCTTGACCCGCCGGATAGCGCGTGCGATGGCACTCAGGTAAGCTGGGTAGTCTGTACAAGGCCACCAGCCGGGGCTGGGACGGGTGTCGGGAATGCCATCTTGCGTGTTTTCGCGCCAGCGTTTTCCGCTCGTAGCAGGATCCTTACTGGGAAATTCAAGCGATTCGCCGCAGAGCCCGATACCCATAGCCTTGGGGTAACGGCGAAACATCTCGCCGTAGATTGAATCAAAAAAAGCCTCCGCGTCGGAATCGTCGGGATGCTTGTAGCTCGGCATGTAATTGTAGATGAAAGTATCGAGCCCGTATTCCTCCGCGCGGTCGATGAGCTCCTTAACATTGCAGTAGCCCTGAGTAGTCTGGTCGAAGCCTTTAAGAAAAACATCGATCGTATTAAATCCAGCATGTGCGATAGCGCAGAGCTGCCAGTCGGGAAAATCATCAATGCCCGATCCTGAGTGAGTCCGGCGGACACGAATGAGGGGGCGGCGTTCTTGAAGGCCGAGCGGAAGCATCGGCGCCTCGCGAAGGTTCATCGTATCCTCAAGATAAACGATGCCACTCCAAAGTCCACACAAGCTGGGCGTGGTCAGGATAATGCCGGTATCCGTCACGTCCAAATCGAAACTTCCCTTGGGCCCTTCAACCGGTCCTTGGCACAAGTGTAGAGTTGAGGTCGCAATTTCATCGGAGTTTACACTACGCAAAGACAGATTCATGCTCACCCACAAGTAGTCCTGAAAATCGGCGAACGCTTTGTGCCCCCCAGAACCGAACTCGCCACTCAGGGCTAGCGTCCATGACGCATTCAGTTCGATCTCGCCAGGCTGACATCTCGCCAAGACATTCTGTCGATCAGGTCGGTGTATTTCGCGCATGCGCATCCGGAAAGAATAATTAGATTC
>CAZUAY010000179.1:0-8368 GCA_964618405.1 uncultured Lentisphaerales bacterium | reverse complement strand
AGTATGCTTGCATGTCGCGCATTAGCAGCCACTTGCGAGCATCATTCGCAACTGCAAAGCAGTTGAACTCCCGTTTTTAGGTTTATTGTAATCTTGCGCGAAAGTTCAAGATTACATTCGCATCAGGTCGGGGGGTGGATGAACATCTGCTTTACAGTTTATTGTAATCTCGCGCAAAAGTTCAAGATTACAGTGAAGAGCGATCCACGCGTGCTCTTGACCACATCCATAGGCAAGGCTAATTATTGTAATCTCGCGCAAAAGTTCAAGATTATAGCGGTTTACCTCGTGCTGTTGTGGACTGAAAGCCGAAAAAAACCATACCGCAAACGACAAATGAATTATAACGCCATAATCTGGCGGACTTGTTCAAGATTAAGGCTGATTCTGACAATCCATTTTTTGGGCGATTTTATGTAATCTTGAAGTTTTGTTTAAGATTATGGTCGATTCTGACAAACCATTTTTGGGCGGTTTTATGTAATCTTGAAGTTTTGTTCAAGATTATGGTCGATTCTGACAAACCATTTTTGGGCGGTTTTTGTAATCTTGAAGTTTTGTTCAAGATTACATTATCAGGAGGGCGGTACTTCATGCCCACGAACTTTGTCGTTAGCTTTGTCGATGAAAAGTAGCGAGGGACACAGGAGCGGGGACTTTCCAGTCCCCGACATGAAACGGGTTGGAAAACCCGTTCTCCGTTTGCTCCGCACCTCGTAATGGTAATGGTAATCGTAATCTTAATCGCGCTGATGGAACGGATTACGATTAGGATTACGCAACTCACAACTCGCGACTCGCCGCGTTCCGCGTCCGCGATCACCGATCGCGGCTACAGGCTTTGGCGATGCTGTGGCTGGCCTCGGTGAGGCCGGAATCGTCCGCGATCACCGATCGCGGCTACAGGGGTATTCGACAAGGTTAGCGACAAAGCTAACGACAAAGTTTTCCCAGCTCGCAACTCACCACTCGCAACTCGCGACTCGCGACTGTAATCGGGCAGTCAACGGGGCACCCCCCGTCACTGACCGATTACCTACAGGCTTTATATTTTTCTTGCTTTGCGTTATCGTTTATATTATTATTAAAAACGTTTTAAACAAATAATATCTTTTGGCATCAGTGTTAGCAAAACGTTAAGCAAGCCACAAGACGGAGGAGTGCGTTATGAAAATTGAAGCTCGGTTTGACCACGCCATCGTTCCCGCAGGGAATCCTGCAGTCGTCCATATCTTGTTGACCCTCACCGCACCTAAAGCGGAAGTCACTACGCCGCGGCCGCGGCTCAATTAATCCTGATTTGCTGAGAGAAGAAGCCAATGAACTCGATCG
Organism: uncultured Lentisphaerales bacterium; assembly: GCA_964618405.1. Classification (GTDB taxonomy): domain Bacteria; phylum Verrucomicrobiota; class Kiritimatiellia; order RFP12; family UBA3636; genus JBBQIY01. The sequence continues at coordinate 7,036 of CAZUAY010000179.1, read as the reverse complement.
CCGGGCGAAGGAGTTGCACGAAAGACAGAACGTGATGGAGAGCCGCAAATTCATGGTCTCGGAGTGTTTGTCCATTGGACAGACTAATTACGGGAACCTCAACTCGTCACGTCAACGACGGAGCAAAGATTAAGCTGCGGAGAAAATTACAAAAGGGTTGACGTTAAATATCACGCCGTGATATGCTGTGTTTCTGAAATGTGATACAGATGTAGGTGAAACAAGATCATGCGGCAGAATACGGGATTTGTTTGCTTTTCTGAGTCGTTCGTGATAAATAGTCTCCGTGAAAACCAACTTTTTTAGAACCGTGTATAGATGACAGGCTCCACTACGATGATAGGCTCCACTACAAATCTTTTTAATTCCCAACACACATTTCATATTCCAGTTATGGGCACTGCCTTTACTGTAGATTCGCCTCTGCGGGTTGCCCGCTACGGGATCTCTTCAGTCATTTCCATCGCAGATGACGCCATGCTCGAAGATTTGCGGCGTCATTACTCCGAGAAATACGGAGAATCCTATACGCCAATCCATAAATATGATGAGGATTGGCGCGCCCACCGGATCACCGAATATCTGAATTTAGTAGACCGTATTGTTCGGCAACAGTTCGAAGCGCTGCGTTCATCCGACTTTGTCCCAGGCAGCGAAATCATGAAGTACTTTGATCTGTTGCCAGAGACCGCTCCGTTAAAACAGCTTTACCGTAAGATGCTGTCGGCTGATTCGAGTGAAAAGGGTCAGATTCAAGCGACGCTGCGTGAGCAGATCGCGCCAGGGTATATTCATGTCAACATCATGACGAAGGTGGATCGGATGAATGTTGATGCGATGTGCGAACCGTTGTCAGAACTGTATTCCGATGCCATGTCGAGCCTGCGGGGCTACGCCAACAGCAATTTGGAATCGGGTATGGTGCTTTCGGCCGGCCTCAATCGTCGCCTCTTTGCCTACTTTAGCGAGTTCCCCGATTTCTTTGCGGATGAAACGGGGCGAATCAAAAAGCAGATTATTCTCAAAGTTAGCGATTACCGATCAGCCGTTATTCAGGGCAAATTTTTTGCGAAGAAGGGCTTGTGGGTTTCGGAATACCGAATGGAGTCTGGTGTCAACTGTGGCGGCCATGCTTTCGCGGGTAACGGCAATCTCACGGGACCCGTGCTGGCTGAGATCTCCGCCAAGCGTCATGAATTGGGTGAAGACCTGAGCCGAATTTGTCGTGAGGCGTTGAAAGCCCAGAAAAAGACAGTCCCCGAGGCTTTTGTTCCATTTCGTGTGACATCACAAGGCGGGATTGGCACTGCCGCCGAAGATACGATGCTGCGTCGTCTTTATGACGTCGACAGCACCGGTTGGGGCACGCCGTTCCTCTTGGTGCCGGAGGCTACGCAAGTCGAGCCCTACACACTAAAGAAATTGCAGGAAGCGAGAGAAGGTGACATTTATCTGAGCAATGTGTCTCCGTTAGGCGTTCCTTTTCACAATCTACGGGTGTCGCAGAGTGAGCTCAATAAGCAAAAGCTGATTGACGAAGGTAACGCCGGAAGCCCCTGCCCATTAGGCCATCTCGTCAGCAATACAGAATTTACCGAACAGCCCATCTGCACCGCGTCGCGCCAATATCAGGCGCTGAAGATTGCTGAACTCAAGTCACTGTCGATGCCGCCAGATGAACTGGCAGCACGAACCCTTCGCGTTTTAGCTAAGGCCTGTATCTGCAGTGATCTGGGTGATACTGCGTATGTCCTGAACGAAATCCCCAAGCCGGCTGGCTTGTTTCCCGCCATCTGTCCCGGACCCAATATCGTCTATTATGATCGCGTGGCATCGCTGCGAGAAATGGTGGACCATATTTATGGGCGCGGCAATCTGCTGCAACGCCAGGATCGTCCGCACATGTTCGTTAAAGAGCTTAACTTGAACATTGATTTCCTCGCGAATCTCATCCACGAGGTCAACACGGGGTTCGGACACAGCAAGGATTCTGACCTTAAAACCTTTCGTGCGAATCTTGACCTCGGTATTGATTTCTATAAAGAATTGTTGCCGTCGTTGACGGAAGAAACGCAAGCCTCAAGGGATCGTATGTTGCTGCAGTTGGAGGAATGTCGTCAGCGTCTCAAGACTGTCATGACGAGCCTTCTAGAGGTTTCATCTCGCCGCGTTTTAACAGAAATCCCAGAAAAGAAACAGATTTCGACTGCTCCGCTCTTTATTTCACCGGCTTCGTTTGATCCTGCCGCAGACTTAACGCTCTTGGTGGCATCACATACCGGTAATGGCCGAGCTTTTGCGAGGCGTGTGGCGACGCTTGCCAGCGAGCTAGGGCTTCGGATCAACGTGATGAACATGGGCACTTTTCCGCCCGCTTTATTGACGAAGGTCAAGAACCTCATTGCGATTATCAGTACGTACGGCGAGGGCGATCCTCCTGTTGCCGCCGAAGTTTTGTTTGAACATCTGAAGAATCCGGAAGCCGCACGGCTGGATCATCTTCGATTCTCCGTGCTCGGGTTGGGTGACAAAAGTTATATTCATTTTTGCAAGGCAGGCGTAGAGCTCGACCGCATGTTAGCGGGATTGGGCGCGCAGCGTCTGTTCGAGCGAGTCGATGGCGATGTGGATTATAATGCCGAAGCCGTGTATTGGCTGATTGGCGTCGTCAAAGCGCTCCTGCCATCTGGCGAGGCCGAGAACGTAAAGCTGTTGCAACTCGCTGCGTCGGTCGATGAAGGCTATTCGGCGAGACGCCCGTATTGGGCGACCGTCCTTTCCAAGGCCAACCTGAATGGCCCCGGCTCAATAAAAGAAACGTACCATATTGAGCTCGGCCTTGAGGATAGCGCTGCGATGGAGCATCACCCAGGCGATGCCTGCGGTATCGTTTCACAGAATTCAGATGCACTCGTGCAAGATGTGTTGGCCGCTTTACAGGCGACCGGGAGCGATCTGCAAGGAAACATGCCGATGTTGATCGATGTTTTGAAGGGCTTGGAGCTGACCGTTCTGGCACCTTCGGTTATCGTGCAGCATAATGCCTTGGCTAAGAGCCCAGAGCTTGACGCCATTATTGCTGATGATGAGAAGCTGAGGGCTTTTATTTATGGGCGTGATTTTATTGATCTGCTCAGGGAATACCCTGTCGCCTATACGTTTGAGAATTTGATTGAGGTGCTTCGACCCGCGCCACCGCGACTCTTTTCCATTACCTCGGCTCAGGTTTGCCACCCCGAGAAGCTAACCTTGCTCGTGGGTGTGTTACGTTACACGTCGCAAGGCCGCGCGAAAGCGGGCATGGCTTCGACTGCGTTGGCAGATCGCGTGAACGTTGGGGACCGAATCCCCATCTTTATCCGTCCCAATGAAGGCTTTCGCATGCCGGCAGATCAGAAAGAGCGGATCATTATGATCGGCGCGGGAACCGGTGTTGCGCCATTCCGGGCGTATCTGCAAAAGCGTGCGTTGCTACCGAAGTCGGAGTTGGTTGGAGAAAGCTGGCTATTTTTCGGAAATCCAAATGTTGCGACAGATTTCTTGTATGATGACGAGTTGCAACATTTTTTGCAGAATGGGACCTTGACCCGTTTGACCACAGCCTTCTCGCGTGATCAGCAGCATAAGGTCTATGTAAACCATAAGATTTTAGAGCACGCACAGGAAGTCTATGCGTGGCTCTCGGTCGGGGCAAGAGTTTATGTCAGTGGCGGCAAGGAAATGGCCAAAGACGTTTTTGCGGCGCTCGTTGAGTGTGCGCGGCGTTGCGGGCCACTCTCCGAGGAAGCTGCACAGGATTACGGCACGCAGTTGCGCCGCTCTGGGCAATATGTCGAGGATGTCTATTCGTAAGGTTGTCCTACCTTTCGAGTACGAGCTCCGCAGCTAGAAACGCACAAACGAAATATCGTTCTAACATTTGGCGCGTAAAACAAAAATAATCACTTGCCATGCGTATCACAATGTGATACTTTCATTCGCTTAATGAGTAACGTGAACGGGTTACCCACCGAGTTAACCCCTAAAGGAAAGGGATAGATATGATCAATACATACAAAGCAACTGCAAGAAGATTAAAGAATGGGCTACAGGTTGAGGCTGAATCAAGAGGGTTTAAAATCCGTTTGGACGAGCCGAAAAATCTAGGCGGCACGGATAGTGCCATGACTCCTGTTGAGGCGGTTTTATGCGCACTCGGTGCATGCCAGGCAATCGTCGCCAGTGCGTTTGCAAAATCGCAGAAATTTACTTTTGAGGAATTCTATGTAGACCTCGAAGGGGATCTCGATTCAGACGGGTTTTTAGGTATTTCTGATGCGAGAAATGGTTTTCAAGAAATTCGCTATAAAATTCATTTCAAGACAAGCGAAAACCAAGAAAAGACTGAAGCTTTTGCAAGATTTGTCGAAAGCAGATGCCCTGTTGGCGATTGCCTCATTGCTGGAGTGAAGTTAGTGAACTCGGGTGTCGTCAGAGACTAAGTAAAGGGTAATCGGTACTCGGTTAGTCGCCGGGGTTTGAATGGAAAGCCCCAAAGAACAGGCCTTGATCTCCCCTCCCCCCGTCGACTGACCGATTACGGTTGCGAGTCGCGAGTCATCAGTGGCGAGTGGCAGAATGAACACGCGAACACATCCAGGAAGGACTTCTCAGATCTTCCGTAACGGCATCCCTTTCGCCCAAATACACGTCCCCAACCTCGTGGTTGGGGCTGATGGAGACTCGCAACTCGCAACTCGCAACTTCTCCCCTGTGGCTGGCCTCGGTGAGGCCGGAATAGTCCGCGATCACCGATCACGGCTACAGGCTCGCCCACTCGCAACTCACAACTTCTCCCAACACTACATCCAGAAAATCTTGTAATCTTGTCTAAAAGATCCCACTCTCTCGACAAAGTTAGCGACAAAGCTAACGACAAAGTTTTCCCAGCACGCAACTCACCACTCGCAACTCGCAACTCGCGACTGTACTCGGTGTTAAAGCCTTGCACCGCCTCTAGTAGAAGTGCTATTGTACTCTTTGTGTCCAATATGAGACGAAAGCGTATCGGAGCATCCGTAAATAATATTATTTGTTTATTTCAAAATAAGGCGATCAACTCATGAACAAACTTATGATTGGCTGGGCGGCGCGAGACGTTTCTACGACGGAACCGGTTAACATCCCGGGGCAGTTTCACATGCGTGTTTCGCAAGGAATTATCGATCCGGTAACGGTTACTGCGTTGGTGGTCGACGATGGGGCGGACAGCGTGATATTTCTTTCCGCCGATATTGTCGTGATCCGATCCTATTTGCTCGATAAGATTCGGACCAAAGTCGCAGAGATCGATGCGAGCATTCCCGTATTGAAGATTGTGATGAACGCGACCCATACCCACACAGGACCGACAACTTATGGAGATCATCCTGAATTGTTGTCTGGTTCCTCAACAGTATCAGCCAACGAGGTGCCCAATTCGGGCGTTGAGATCGCCTCTGCCGATGATTATCAAGACTTCTTCACCACCCAGGCGGCTGAGGCTATCGCAGAGGCTTACGCGAAACGCACACCCGGCGGAATCGCCTACGGATACGGATATGCAGTCGTTGGACACAGCCGCCGAGTTGTCTACTTCGATGATCTCTCCAAACGCTCTGGGGCGGTCATCAATTCAACAAGTGGCGTTAGCGGACACGCCGCGATGTACGGCAACACGAATGACCCGATGTTCAGCCATTATGAGGCTGGGGCTGATCACTTTATCAATCTATTGTACACCTTTGATGCCGCCGAAAAACTCACGGGTGCGATCATTAATGTCCCGTGTCCCGCACAAAGCTCAGAGCATGAACGTCGTCTTTCCGCGTCATTTTGGCATGAGACAAGAGAGGCGATCCGCGCACAACACGGTAACATTTTCATTCTGCCGCAGAGTGCCGCTGGCGGCGATCTTTCTCCACGTGTGCTTCACTATAAAAAAGCCGAACTCCGCCGTTTCCAACTTAAATACGGAAGCGATAATCCAAAGAACGTCAGCGAGTATTTCGCGCGAAAGGATATCGCCGAACGTATCGCGTGCGCCTTCAGCGAAGTGTTCGACTGGGCGAAGAAAGACATTAAGACGGCGTTGCCGATCAAACATGTGGTTCAGACGATAAAGCTCAGCAAGCGCCTCATTGATAAGGAGTCATACGAATACGCGAAAGCCGAGCTTACGAAACTAGACGCGCTAGAATTCAAGGCCGATGGGATGCCAATCGAGCAGCTCGATGTCAATTCTAAACTCGTTGCTGGACGCAACCGGTACCGTCGTATTATCGCGCGCTACGAGATTCAGTCGGCTGAACCGAAGCTCCCCATGGAACTCCATGCTGTTCGAATAGGCGACATCGCGTTTGCGTCAAACCGATTCGAGTTGTATATGGATTTTCAGCACCGGATACAGGCACGCAGTCCGTTTGAACAAACATTCATCATCCAGCTTTGCGCTACGCCGGGTCCGTTTGGGGGAACCTATCTTGCCACGGAGCGTGGCGCGTGGGGTCGAGGCTACAGCGCTAGCATGTACTGCAACGAGGTCTCGCCTCAGGGCGGTCAGGAACTCGTTGACGAAACGGTTATGATCCTCAAAGAGTTATACGAAGAGGGATGACCAGCTGAGAAGGTGTTAGGTGTTAGGTGTTAGGCCTTAGGTGTTAGGCCTTAGGTGTTAGGCCTTAGGTGTTAGGTGTTAGCAAATTCCCATCGGGGGGAAGGAGGGGCTAGGTTCTAGGGGTTAGGGGCTAGCTGCTTGGCACTGAAATTGGCTAGACCCCATCCGAAAAGGGTTTAAACTATGGAAGAGATGGAATCCGCAATAGCCAACAAGGAATGTCCAATATCCAAATGAATGATCGCTCGCGAAGTCTACGATACTAACGATAAGATCGTGGACGGCCTGACCGAAGTTCCCCACTTGAAAATTGGATTTGAGTGTTGGCTGTTGGAAATGTCAAGCCCCTACCCTCACAAACATGAACAATCAGCAACCTCGGTCAACCGATTACGGCACACG
>CAZUAY010000178.1:0-8385 GCA_964618405.1 uncultured Lentisphaerales bacterium | reverse complement strand
CAAAACATTTAGTCAAATACAGCACCGCTGCGCGGCGGAAATCCGGATCTGTGTAGCGTGGCATGCCCCGGCCGTCAGGAAATCCTCTATAGGGCTTTCCATCGGCACCGCATGCCAGATAGTTGGGGTGCAACTCCTTCTGGATCGCCGAACTAAAGATATCGTCCGTTAGGTGGTTTAAAATAACAAGGGTGTTGTTTCCGAGTCTCAAGCGCTTCGTCCAGCGCACCCCCTCCTCGTCATGGCGTATCGCATTGTAGAAACAGAACTCACGTCGCCCAAAGGCCGCCTCCTGGCGGCGCTCCTGATAGGCCACACGCAGGGATTTCTCTTGTGGAATCACGGTGCCGTCTTCGTAGGGCATGTACCAGCGTACGCCGAATTGTTCGAGCAGGTCTGCCACGGCGGACCAAGTTCCGCAATCATCATTACTCAAGATCCCCAGCGCGCTATTCATTTCGCCCGCGCCTTCTCCGCCACGCCCGTAGTTAAACATTTCTCCCGTAAGTTCTTGCCACTTTTTCTGCCCCTCGAGTCCTCGATAACCCGAGGGTTTGCGCTGGCGGTCCTCGCCAGCCACGATCACCACGTTGTCGTGCGCGACGACTTCGTAACCGCTGTTGCCGTAGGCCGCTGGGCGGTAACCCAGCGCCGCCGTGTACGCGTTCGTTCCTACAAAAACATGCGCCGCCCCGCTGGACGTCGGCTCGGCCACAATCGGCAAGCGTGCGCCACTTATTTGTTCCAAGTAATTTTGCAGTTCTTCCGCCGCCAACCGCACAATTTGCAGCGCGCCTTCCGCGCAGACGATCTCCGCCACCGCCGCACCATCCCGCGTCAGTTCCACTGCTCCGGCTGTCGATCCCTCGATGCCGCCTGCCGCGTTTACCCACAACAACACACAAAACACCGCCGCATACCACCGCTCGATCCAATATAATTTCATTTTCATTTTTCCTTTGTCGTGACCTCTCGGGAATCGGAAATTCCGGAGCAGTTATGATGGTTAAGACTCTTGCAAACCCGCTTATCGGTGTAACCGGTTTTCTCAACCAGTATGCCCTTCCGGGTCCAACTTGAGCCAGCCTTACGAACCGGTGTCTCGGCCAGCGTGGCGTTGGCAGGTTGTCCTATTTTCACGACAACAGCCGGGTTCGTGGCCTCAAAAATCGCCTGGTTCATTATCTTCACCGCAATTTTTGCGGAGCTCGCTCCTGCGGGGATGGTCACTGGGCTGGGGGTAATCGTGTAGTCCGTGCCTTCCTTGGCGGGACCTTCCACAATAAAATGCACGGTCAGTGATCGATCCAAGACCGCCCCCGATAGCTCAGCGGTGATAAGGGTGTCCGTCCACTTCCCCGGCACGTTAGATTGGTCTGATTCGGTAAATGCGATGGCGGGCGTGTACAGGTTTTCCGGATGGTTGACGTTCAGCCATTGATCAATCCAACAGTAGGCAAGTGCCTTGGAATACGCATTCAGGTCGTGCGCATTGAGTCCGTTGCAGAACAGCCCCAAGCGGTCACCCGCACCCAACGCCTTGTAAACTGGCAAGGCTGCTTTCACAAACGGCCAAGAGGGCACTCCATCGCAGGCATTGCTGTTCTTGCCAGTGCCGTCATCGGCACCGATGATAAGAAATGGCCGAGGTGCAACCAGAGCCAGCACCTCATGGTGTTCGCGTTCTCCAATCATATCCGCTGGGAATCCTGTCAGATACCAGGAGGAAAGCCAATTGCTCATCCTCAGGCCGATGCCACCCTCCATCGCGACACCGGCGGCAAAACGGGGCTCAAAGGCAAGGGCATACAGCGTTTCCTTGGCTCCGAGCGAAAACCCGCAGGCCGCGATACGTTTCGTATCAACCTCGGGACGCGTTTCGAGATAATCCACGCAGCGACTGGCATCGAACGTCATCTTGCCCATCCCAGTCCAACCCGGACGACGTTTCAGGAGTTTGTCAGCCTGAAAGGAGGGACCCCACGTGTGACCGTATTCCGCCGGCGCTCTTTGGTCTTTCATGATGTAACACTCGGGACTCAAGGTGACATAGCCGCGCTGGGTCAACTCCAATCCAAGCGTGAATCGACCGGGCTTAACCTGCTCTTTGAGCGTCTCGAATGTTGTCTGATGAAAGACCACTGCCGCCGGGCGCTTTTCACCCGATTTATACCCAGCGGGCAACAGCAGATAGGCCCGACAGCGATCTGTCCCCTCTGTAGCGAACGACAGCAATATATGGCGAATGCCGTCCTTCGTTTCTTCAGATTCGATGACAGGATCAAGCGGAGCCTGTTCCGGTTTGGGACCGAGAAGTTTGAGCCAAGCGTCCATGATTTCCACGCGACGCGTCTCCCATCTGTCGGCGGTATCTGGCAATGGAGTCAGTTTCACGGAGTCAGTAGGAAGGTTGGTAAAGGGCTCCTGCGTGAGCAGCGGCCAATCGGTTGGGGTGGGCGATGCGGCTACGCCCATAGCCGTAGTCAAGCCTAGAATCACCATCGCCAGCCCAGCTATTCTTAACAATATTGCTTGTCCCATGTTCAACTTCATTCTGGTTCCTCTATCTTGCGTAAGAGTCAGGCGATGTCTATCTCGACAAGCTGACAGGCTTCCAACCTAAAACAATTCCCTTGTCTTGAGTCACCTCATAGGGCCACATCTCAGGCTTACTTCTTCTGTTCTACCGCATGAATAAACACGGGCCGACTGATTCCGCCGCTGCCCACGACATTGCGTATGCGTACGACAAGCACATTTCGTCCCCCATACACGATCGACGAGGATGGCGCGTCGGCACTGAATGGCAGGTCATAAAGTTCGTAAACCGTTTTTCCCTCAGACTTTTCCGTGTGTTCACCAATTTGTTGTCCGTTGAGATAGACCCACGCCTCTTCGTCCACCGCTGCAAACAGAATCCGCAGGGTCTTTCCCTTCCAGGCGGCAGGTACGGTAAATGACACGCGATACCAGGCAATTCCTTTGTAAGGGCCGATGTCAGTTTCCTCGAACCAAGCGGGCACGGAAACCGATGACCAGCCAGTTTCATCGGCCTCAGGTTTCTGCCAGCCATCGCGCAGTCCCTGCTCCAGAGAATCAGTTCGACACTTCCAGATGCCCCATGCATCGGCGGGCAGTGGATCAGAGAGCTTACCCCACGCGGGAGGAATCGTGCTGTATCCCTGCTCTCGGCGCGTCTTACGGCTCTGTTCGCCGATGGGCAGAGGCTCGAACTTCAGGCCACCGAAGGCCTTGACGTCATCCATGCCGGTCGGTCCAGATGCTGTCCACGCCGTGCGCTCCAGACGATCTGGGGCGGCGGCATGCACGCGTCCGAAATTGGCGCGCCAGAAGGTACCCTCTGCGGGAGGCTCGGCTCCGAGTGTTTTAAAGGGGATCGTGAACAGGGCTGTCCATCGTCCGCTCTCGGGATCGAGGCGGACGGAGTAGTCCCACACGCCGTCCCAATCCGGATCGTCCTGCCCGTAACGCAGATTCATCAGATCGCTGATCAGCCCCCGCGCCGCATCGGCACGATCGTCCGGCTTCAGACCGCCCATGAAGCGGTAGTAAATTTCCTGACCTGGTAACGGAGCGAGATAGACGTCCAACGATTCTCTTAATTTCAGATCGATCTCTGTTTTTTGATCCTTCGCATTCATAAGAGAGGCTGGCAGTTCGCATTCGAAGTGCAAATAAAGTTTTTCTTGATCGTACGCAACGCGCACACGCGTCTGAACGGTGGGTTCCGCGGCGCCGGGCAAGGCTGTCAAGGTTTGTGGCGTCAGCTCACCCCAGCGCGGATCGTCGAGCGTGAACGGCCGTCCGGCAGCAAACACTGGCATCTGCTTTTCCCCGGATTTCGGCGCTGCACGCATGGCTGCCGTATCCCAATTAAGCGCCGTGTCCTTGAAGGGTCCTTGATACTCATTATACTCCAGACGCAGGTGGCTCGCGCTAAAGCCGGGGGGTGGAAATAATGTGTGGCCGGGCCAGCCGGGCATCGGATACGGCCGACCGCGTTCACCGTAGAAGCCGTCGATCATGGCATTACGCGCGTCAATGGCATCAAGTAGCAATTCCTTCACAGCGTCGCTTTCCGGAGCCGTCTCATAGGCATGGCAGAGATGGATTACCCTGGCCAACGCCTTTACGAAATCGAGCTCCCGACGCACCAGCGTCAATCGGGCACGAACCTTGTCGGTTCCCCCTAATTTCTCCGCCTGCGCCAACTCCTTTTCTAACTCCGAGAGCAGGCCCGGCGTGTACAGAAAGCCCAGAAGCTGAAACGGATCGCTCAGGGACTTGTGCCGCCGACCGTAAATGTCCACATAGCTCCACCCTGGGCAGCGGGTGCCAAGGTAGTTTGAATACAGCTCGATACCGTGGTATAGCTTGTCGTAGAAACGACGCATGGGCGCTGCGGATTTGCCGAAACCGGCCTCCACAAACTCAAGCATCAGATCGGCAGCCCGGTTGGTTACTGGATCGTCGAACATCCGTCCCCAGATGTAATAGCTCGGCCCTTCAAGCCCGTACACCACCCCAACTCCGTCTCGGAAGGTGGAGGTGATATGGTACTGATAAAAGCGTTTTACCTGTTCCTCAAGGAACAACGGCGTTCGCATTGGCGTGTAGCGCGTGCCCAGGTTCTGGATCCAGTTGTGCACGCCGGATGTGATGCCAGCGGGCAATTTGATGTCCTTCCACTCCTCAAGATCCTTCTCATTCGTGCCGATAAATTGCAGCACGACATTGTCCGGAAACGCGTCGAAGGTCTTCGGCGGATGGGCAACTGGCCCGTAGGGGATCGGCGAAAGGATCCCGCCCGGCACTTCCTTCTTCAATCGTTCTGCTATTTTTAAGTTGAAAATCCACATCTTCTCGCCCCAGTCGTCACCCGTGTCGTAGAGATCGTGACATGCCTCGCATTGACAGGGTTGAAAGCCGTCGGGTTGTAGAAGGTTGACTGACTTGAAGCCCTTGTCTAACCACGCGCGGGTCCATTGGTACAGCCGTTCTTGAAAGCCGGGGTTAGAAAGGCAGAATTGTCCTCTCTTGACCCGCTGCCCTCCGATCAGTGCAAACCAGTCTGGATGCGCCTCGTAGTCCGCTTCGACGGTGACCGCTTTGTCCCACGTGTGGGCCAAGAGTGCATCGTCAACCGCCGGAAACATGTTGTTGGCAATCGCCCAGAAGCTCAGATTGCGTGACCCCACGTTGTTTCGCACCAACGGCGCATGACGGATATCAAGGTCGTCGGGTACGCTGATCGTGGGGGTTTTGAGAAACTCGATGGCCGGGGACGTGGCAAGATCGACGCGGCCGACCGCGGCTGGGTTGCTTTTGGGTTCCATGTTGCCGACGACATCAGGGTAAAGAAACCGCACACCGGCATAGTGGCGCAGAAAATCTACCGCCCCTTTTGCGGTGCCGATCCGGTGGAAAAAGCTCGGATCTTCATTAGGCGGTCCGTGATCATGGCCGATGATGATCATATCGCGGCCTACCACCTTCTGCGCGTAGCCCCAGCCGTCGAAGGAAGTCGCCTCGATGCCCTCGGCGCGGGCCAGAGAGGTGTTGCCGAGGTAAATGCCCGGTTTCGCTAGATCGCGTGCAGATTCGTTCGTCACCGCCACGCTACAGCCGTTGGCAGTGAAAGCGGCCTGCACCAAACGCCCAACTTGATCCAGCCATGCGTCGATTACTGGGCTAGGCGATGCATCGGGCACCACAATCTGATAGGTGCTCACGCCGTTCTCAGCGAGAACCAATTCGGCCTGTAGCATCCTTGCTGGAAAGAAAAGCACGCCGCACAACAGAAACAGGGTTCTTTGCATAGAAAACTTTTTCATGAGAAAACGCTCCAGATTCGATTAGCGATATACCACACCACTTTCGTAAACGGTTTTTTGCGTGGCATCATACCATGCCTAAAACGAGCATTATCTTACTAATAAAAGCGTGCTTTTGTCTATCTCCACTTTTTTCGCGTTCGATTTTGTAAAACAAATTGTCAGAAGTCTCGTTGTTTACCATAGGAAAATCATCAGGTCCCTCAAACTTTACTCGGACGCAAGAGCCACGGCCTTGATTCGGAAAAAGGCCGTATCAGGGAGCGTGGGGTAACCGGGGAACACACCGGCGACCAGCGTCACGATGCCATCGTTGTAAACCGTCTGCGTGTCGAGATCAATCCACTCCGGGTCGCTTAGCGCGACTTTACCCTGTAGCGTATAGACGCTGTTGCGTTCGCCTATGAATGAAAGGGACACCTGCTCTCCTCCCATTGAAAACACAGGACTCGCAAGCTGCGGCATCTCCGGTTGCTTATTCCATGCGCCCTGTAGAACCGAGACCGTATTCGTTATGTCCCCACCGAAAACAAGGATGGAGCCGCTTCGTGACACGGCCACGCCGTTCGTCAGAACGTGATATGCCGCGGCTCCGTTGTTCGTTCCCGCGCCAGCAAAAACGTCGATCCAAAGGTACGTCTGGTCATCCGCTTCTGCAGCAACCGCCACATGAGTCCAGGTACTGGTCGCCGAGTTCGCATCACCCAACGCCCAGGCGAAATCAACAGGATTGGTGACCGTATAGGGAAAAACTGAGTGCACGTGGGCTGTCGCCAGATACCCTTCCATCCTCGGGGATGTATCGTCGATGCGTTCTGGCACGACGATCGGCTGAGTTCCCGCGATTCCGCCGGAAATCACGAGTGCGGGAAGCGACCCCGACACCATGATGTTGTGGGCAATAATAGAGACGGTATACGTGCCGACCTCTGGATGTTCAATGATGACACGCTCGACCGTGTTTTTTCGATCTCCGTCAGCCACGCCATTACCCCAGACGACTTCAGACGCTGGTGTGTCAATCATCAGATCGAGATCATTGACGATCTCTTCGCTGTAAGTTGCCCATGGACGAAGCGGATAATCAGCCCAAGCCAAGGTCACACGTAGCGGAACGTTGGTGTTGACGACGGTGACGTCTAAATAACCGCTCTGTCCCCCGCGTAACGTCCCATTAAAAATTCGGTCGATGAAAAGATTGCCTGCACCCTGTTGGTAGAGCGCTTCACCGACATTCACCTGTCCCCACCCTTCCACATAATTCGGCGTGGCATTGGGAACCTCTTGAAATGCCCCTGTCCCGTACTGCCCCGGGAAGATTGATTTTGCACCGTTAACCAGCGTTGCTCGGATGAGTGCGGCTGTGGGTATTTGAAATCCTTCGCGCTCGACGAGATGCTCGCGAACGAGCGCCGCTGCGCCAGCAGCCAAAGGACACGCCATGCTGGTTCCTCCGCAATAAAGATACTGGTTATTGGGCGTATAGACTCCCCACCCCGTGCCAGCTCCACTCACCGAACTCCGAGTCGAAATGACATCGCTCCCTGGAGTCGTGACATCTGGCTTCGTTCTCCCGCGGAACGTCGGACCTCGTGACGAAAATGCCGCCATTCCCTGATGATAGCCGTTGCTGTTGAGAGAGCCCACGGTGACAAGATCGCTTTTGATCGGGTCAATTGAATAGCGTAAATAATGCCGATACATCCACGTCTGTGAACTGGCAGGCCCCGTTGTACGGTCACTCTCCGTCGCACCTACCGCGAGCACGTTTTTTGCGTGACTCGGCGATCCGATAGACATCGAATCGATCATCCCATTCTTGCTGGCATCAGGAATCACAATGCCATATTCAGCAAGATAATTAGTCGCGTCCGACGAATAATAGCCGTCCGTCCCATCATTTCCTGCGGCAAATACTGGTAGAAAATCTTGATTTCCCCACACATACGTATCCACCATTTCCTCATAGATCGAGTACAAGCCGAATGTGGTGTCGCCCCAACTGTCCGAGTGGATGAAAGCGCCATTCTGAGCGGCTTGGTCAAAGAGATAGGCCAAATCGTCGGGGAGCCGTAAGCTCTTGCGATGTTGGTGTTACAGCGTGGTTCACAGTCGTACTGGACTTTTCGCTTTCCAGCGGCAGTTCTACGCACTGAGATTTTGTAGCCGACGCGGCACCGACCTTTTTAGACAAGCCCTGATCGACAGAGGATTCCGTAGCCGTCGACAAACGCAACAAAGAATACACAGCCCAGACCGCTACGGCTACGGCGACGAGACTATCGTTGTTTCTCATATTTTTCATCAGCCTTGCATGCCCCTTCTTGACGCAGTCAAATAATAACAAATCAACAGCAAAGTAAAAAGAAATAACGGAGGTAATCGGTCAGGCACAGGGGGCTGTGCCTGACCGGTTACAGTCGCTAGTCGCTAGTGGCTAGTCGCTAGTACGAGGCCAGCCACAGGGGAGAAGTTGCGAGTTGCGAGTTGCGAGTTGTGAGTTGCGAGCTGGGAAAACTTTGTCGTTAGC
>CAZUAY010000177.1:0-8400 GCA_964618405.1 uncultured Lentisphaerales bacterium | reverse complement strand
TTCGGCTAATTTTAAACAAACGGCTCGCTGGGACAGCGTCGCCCCACCCTGCTCCACAAAGAGAATAAGCGATTATTCGAATCAAAAGAGGGAATTGAACTTGCGACAAAAAAGTAGAAAAAATCTCAATTTAGCGAGGTCTGGGAGAAACAAGCCCTGTGGCCGCGATCGGTGATCGCGGAGAATTCCGGCCTCAGCGAGGCCAGCCACAGAAATCGACTGAATCGAGATAATCGACTGAATCGATAGGGCCGATACTTTCGATAGGGTCGATTGCCTTGCGGAGCACAAAGGTGGGGGGACTTTCTTGTCCCCCATTCGTGACGGGGACAGGAATGTCCCCGCTCCTGTGAGCTTCGTGTCAAAAGAAACTACTCCCTACGCCCTACGAACTACTCACTTTCTCCAACCTCGCAACTTCTTGGTTCGACAAAGTTAGCGACAAAGCTAACGACAAAGTTTTTTTCAAAAAGCCACTCACGACTCGCGACTCGCGACTGTAATCGGGCTGTCAACGGGGGCACACCCCGTCTCTGACCGATTACATCTAGATTTTGAGTTTGCCTTGAATTAAAGCCTAAAGTTGAGTACAATGATCATTTGTAGTAAACGAGAAAGGGCATGCGGCAGTGCGGAAAGTTCGTAAGACGATATTAGTGACGACGGTGATAGACTCGGCGAAGGCCGTGTTACCCATTTCTATCATAATTTTTATCGTCGCGTGTCTGCTTCGGGCTCCTCGAGTTGCCGTGCTGAACTTCATTGCGGGCGATATTCTCTTAATTTTGGGGCTAGCACTTTTCTCTATCGGTTCGGAATCGTCTTTAATTACCATTGCCGAGGCGATCGGCGAAGACATTGTTAGACGGCGTAAGCTTTTCTTTTTCATTGCGGTTGCCTTCCTTGTTGGGTTCTTGGTAACGGTGGCAGAGCCGGCGCTCTGGGTTTTAGCAGGGCAATTTAAGAGCGTTCTCGCGGAACCGCGGTTAATCTTGGCGGTCTCGCTGGGCGTCGGTCTCTTTTTTGTTGTGGGGCTTGTGCGCGTGTTGACGCAATTTAAGCTAAGCCGCTTGTTCATGATCTGCTACATTGGGTTGTTCATTATTGCAGGGTTAGTGGCCGTTTATAATCCGGGCTTCATCCCAGTCGCGTTTGATTCCGGTGGCGTGACGACAGGGCCTATGGCGGTTCCGTTCATTATTTCGCTTGGATTTGGTATTTCAAAGAGTCGCGGCGATCAGCGATCCGAAGAAGACAGCTTTGGGCTGGTGGGCATTGCCTCGATTGGGCCTATCCTTTCTGTCTTGATTTTGGGGCTATTTTTTGAATCGAAAGTGCCCATCAGCGAGAGCGACTTGAGCTTTAAGGGCTATTTTTTACAACATCTTGTGCAGATGGCGATTGCGATTCTACCGTTTATCCTGTTTTTCGGAGTTTTTCAGCTCATCGCGTTTCGCTTCAATTTTAAGCGTGTCCTCAAGATTCTCATCGCGTTTGTCTATACGTACATTGGGCTTGTGCTTTTCCTGACGGGTGCCAACGCGGGATTGGTCAACATCGGCACTTTTATCGGAGAAAGTTTTGGGGCGCTATCTCATAATTGGCTCCTCGTTCCGCTGGGAATGCTGTTCGGATTCACCGTCGTGGCGGCTGAGCCGTCGGTTATCGCCTTGAATCGGCAGGTCGAAATTGTGAGCGCCGGTGCCATTCCACGGCGTTTTATGATGATAGCGCTTTCCGTAGGGGTTTCGCTTGCAATTGGTTTGGCGTGCATGCGTGTGTTGACGGGGCTCAATATCTGGTGGATTTTGCTGCCGGGTTATGCGCTGGCCATTTTGCTCAGCTTTTTCACGCCGAATATCTTTATGGCGATTGCCTTTGACTCTGGCGGGGCCGTGTCGGGCATTATGACTTCTGCGTTTTTGATGCCGTATGCCCTTGGGGCGGCGCATTCGACGGGCGGCAACGTCTTGGCCGATGCCTTTGGACTCGTTGCGTTTGTGGCGATGACACCGCTGATTACGATTCAACTGCTCGGCTGGATCTTTAAGGCCAAAGTTGAACGGCTTAAGGCGCGGGAGCGGGTGAAAGAATTGGACCAACCATTAGGAGGCGAAAATGAAACTGTTGATTTCAATCGTGCCGAAAAAACTTAACGACCAGGCGAGCGCCATCATCGGCAAGCGTAAGGTTGACTTTCAGACGACCGTGACCGGTAGCGGGACGGCCTCATCGGAAATTCTCGAGTTTTTGTCGCTGGAATCTACCGACAAGAATGTCATTTTTAGTCTGGTCGAAGACGAAGATGTTCAAGCAATTTTTGATGATTTGAACGAAAAGCTCGATTTCTCGCGATCGGGTATCGGCGGCGTGATGACCGTTTCCATCACCAGTATGTCAAAGTCGGGATATTCATTTATCCAAGCAATGACGGCAAAAGACTAAAAGTTTAAATTGTCTGGGCGTTTTTAATGACCGAACGGACGGTGAAAGAGGGGATTAGTATGGACGTTGACAAAAAACTTATCGTTTACATCTGCAATCATGGCTTTGCTGCCGACGCGATGAAGGCCGCACGCAAGGCGGGGGCACGCGGTGGAACCATTATTCACGGACGCAGTTCGGTGGCTGGGGAAACGCAGAAGTTTCTCGGCATCGCAATTCATCCGGAGAAAGAAATCTTGTTGATTGTTTGTCTTGCCGACCAAAAATCAACACTGATGGACAGTATTTCCGCCAAGTATGGCATTAGTAGCGAGGCGCACGGCCTGTGCTTTGCTGTAAAAGTCGATGAAACACTCGGTTTTAAGTTTGATGCGCCACCGCTCGAAGAACTCTTGTAATTTTTCTCTCCTCGCAACTGAACTCTTGACGACATTGTAAGCATTGTGTACATTGTATTACATAGAAATGGAGAAATTCTATGAGCAGAGCAATATCAGTCCGTTTACCTGAGAATGTCGTCAAGGCTCTCGGTCGAGTGGCTCTTGAGACGGAAAGGTCCAGATCCTTCGTGGTCCAGAAGGCGGTGGAAAACTATCTTGAAGATTTCGCTGACCTTCAAGTGGCCATCGACCGACTTCGCGACAAAGCCGACCCCGTCATTTCCAGCAAGGATATGAGGAAGTCCCTTGGCCTATAACATCACTTTCAAAAAGTCGGTCGCGAAGGATCTCAAGCGCATCAGCAAACAACAGGCGACGCAAATCCTTGACAAGATCGACACGGAACTCGCTCAGGATCCTGAGAAGTTCCCTTCCCTCACTGGACCTTTCGCTGGTTTGCGCAAGTTCAGCGTCGGTGATTACAGGGTCGGCTTTGCAATCATGGATGCCGACGTACTGATTCTACGTGTCCAGCACCGCAAGGATGTTTATCGAGGATGAAGAGCCAACAAAAAGTGGGGCGAGAAGGATCAATTCCTTCGATCCCAGTGCGAGTGCGGAGCCTCGCGATCCCAGGCCCCCTGTGTTGCCATGGAAGGAAAGTCCTGAACCTCGAAACAAGGGTGCGCGTCAAAATAGTTTGATGGTTAAGCGGCAGACTTGTCCGCAGGGATATCGGAGCGTAATCTCGCAACTAACCCGAACCCCATTACCGACATATTTGCCCCCAGTCACTGACCGATTACTTTAATGTTTGCTCTGCTTCTTGCTCTGCTTTCGACGATATGGTAGAATCGGCGACCGATGTGCAATACTCAATTACGATTTCAAAAATTCCAGGTTAAGGTTGCGTTTTATGCAACGCTGCTGGCCTTGCTTGCCGTGAATGGAGCGCGTGGCGGGGTGGAGACTCTGCCACAAGACGTTGTCACAGGAAGTGTTGCTGCGGTAGAAGCGCCTACAGGGGGTGTTGCGTTTGCGGTATCAGATATTTCCGTGGCCGAAAGTGCGTTACGGGATGGTCTCTTCGGGATGGCCAAAAGTCGGGCCGAGTCTGTTTTGGACACCGCCGAGATGGACTCGGAGATGCGAGATCGGGCGTTTGTTGTGCTGATGTCGGTTTACGAGCGCACGTTGGAGCCAGAAGCATGGTTGAAAATCTTTGAAGATAGGGTTTCGGATGGTGTCAAGTGGCCTGAAGGGGACGAAGCGTTTGCTCGATTGAGTGCTTATTGGAAGGCTCGGGCGTTGATTTGGGCTTCACAGAACGATGCTGCCATCGGAGTATTGTCGCAGGTACTGGCTATGACTGACGCAGAGGATGTGCTGCATGTGCCTGTTTTGCGTCTTCTAGCTTATGCCCTCGCGGTATCGGGGCGTGCAGCGGAGGCGATTGATCTGCTGGGCACGGAAATGAATCCGACTCCCGAGGTGATCATGGATCGGGCACGGCTTTTTTTGCAGGCGGGGGAGGCTGTGGCGGCGGCTTCACTTCTGGAGCCCTTGGCGGCTTTTACTAACCAAGTTGAAACTTCAGCCATGGCATCGTTGCTACGCGCGCGAGCGCTTGGCGATGGGGGACTTCGAACCAATGCACTGACGGTGCTGGCGGAGTTGGCAGCGGGACCCTCTACGTTACCTGCTGACACGCGTGCATTGGCGATGTCGGCGGCAGCCGTATTGTTGTCGAAGGACAAAATAGATGCTCAATCCGTGCCGATGGCCGAGAAAGCTGTTTCGATCGCAGAGTCGCCTGTGATACGCCAGGAATGCGAAATGACACTTGCCCTGATCTTAGCGAGATGCGGCCTTTCCGACAAAGCAGCGGCGAGCACGCGGCGGCTCATTGCCGCAGCCCCGCGTTCCGCGGCGGTGGCGGAGACGGTGCGTCTAGTGGCAGACCAGTTGCTTGCTGTCAATATGCTACAACCTGCGCTCGATGAATATAATTTGTTCCTTTCGTCGTTTTCCGGAAGTCCATTTGAAAACACGGCGCAACGCGGTCGTGGTATCGCCTTGTCGAGAATAGGGCAGCATGCTGAGGCGGCGATTGCGTATCTGAAGGCGGCTGAGCTCTCCAAAGAGGTTTCGGACAAAGTGTCTAATCTTTTCAGTGCGGCGGAAGCGCAGCGGAAGGCTGGATTTTATCGTCAGGCGATTGCGACGCTTGTTTCCCTCAGGGGACTGTCACCCTCGGGACCGGTCGTGGTTGCGGCGAGATTGCTAGAGGCGGAATGCATGGCAGAGCTTGATCCTCAGGCAGCGTATTCTGCCCTTATACGATTGACGGAGGAGTTTCCAAGTACTTCGGAGGCGTATACGGCATTTTTCTTGGCGGCTCGTCTCAAGGTCCTAGAAGATGCCAAGGCCTCGACGCCAGAAGGTCAGGCACGTGCCGTTGAACTTTATCAGTTCGCCACGGAATCGCCAGATCCTGAACTTAAGGCCTCTTCACTATTGGGAATTGGACTGGTTAAATTTCATGGAGGCGAGTATCAAGATTCGCTTACGAATTTTGAATTGGCCGTGGCGGTTTTTGGCGGAGGTGAGGCGTGCGATCAGGCGCGGTTGATGGGGGCGGAAGCTCTGTTGATGCTCCGCCGCGCAGAGGAAGCGGTTGCTGCGGTTCGGGCGATGTTGAATGAAGCATCGAATTCGAAATGGTATCGAGAGGCCTTGTTTTGGATGGCTCGCCGTAGTTTTAACACCAGCGATTACGCTCAAGCGGAGCAACACTTTGGACGTTATGCTGACACCTGGCCTAACGAGACCAAGACCGATAACGCGCTGTTGTTCAAGGCTCAGGCGCAATTTCAGCAGAAGCATTTCCAGGAGTCGATCGACACGGTGCTCAAGCTGATCAATGAATACCCCGAGAGTAGCAGTGTCGTGTTAGCACAGTTTCTCCATGCCGAGGCGTTGACAGAATTGTTGCAATTCGATGCCGCCATCTTGCTTTATGACGTTGTGATACAGACCGCAACGGATGATCCTCTCCGTGCCTCGGCCATGGCGCGGCGCGGAGACTGCTTGTTTACTCTGGGCGCGGACAATGCCGTGCGCTATGCGGAAAGCATTGCGGCTTATGAGGCTGTACTGGCGAGCCCTACAAGACAAGCGTTCGAAATCTTGCTTCAGTGCGAGTATAAAATTGGGCGGAGCCTCGATAAAGCAGGTCGGTCGAAAGAGGCGTCGGAGCGATATTATGCCAATGTAATTTGTCGATTTGAGCAGTCGGACAGCGCCTTGCAGGTTGCCGTAGATTCGCCCACTCGGGTTTGGTATTCCAGAGCCGTTTTTGGTGCCGCTGAAATTTTTGAACGTAGCGAAGATTGGGTTGCAGCCGTGGCGATGCTCGAAAGGATTACCAAGACAGGGTTTCCAGGCGCTGAAGAAGCAGCAAGGCGCATTGAACGCATGAAAAAGGACAGGCTCGATCCTGCCACTAAAATCAAAAATTACTAAAAAGCGGAGATCGACATGCAATCTTACATTTTTTCAGGTGGACCCGTATTTTGGGTTATCATGGTTCTTGGCATCATTGCGCTTGGCGTTTTTCTTGAACGGTCGCTGCATCTCCACCGCGCACGGATCGATGAGACCGATTTCTTACAAGGCATCTTTAATACAATCAGACGAGGCAATGTGGCCGAAGCGATTACGCTGTGCGAGGAGACGCCTGGGCCCGTGGCTCGACTGATCTCGACTGCAATTAAGCGGCGACAATCCACGCGACAGCAATTGATGGATGAGCTGGATCAAGCTGGGCGTGCCGAGATTTCGCGCATGGAGCGCAGGCTTTCGGTTCTCTCCCTCATTGCTCAAGTGACGCCGCTTCTCGGTCTGCTGGGAACGATTTTGGGCATTCTCGCGTCATTGATTTCGATGAAGGCGGCGACTCCGTTTGTCAATACGGGATCTGTCACCGATGGTCTGATCATGGGCGCCATCACCACAGCGGCAGGGCTCCTAGTCTCCATCCCGTGTTTTGTGGGGTTCAATGTTCTCGTTGTGAAGATTGACCGTCTTGTTCTCGATATGCGTCACGCGTGTTCGGAGGCTCTGTATTTTTTCGACAACGTCAAGGGCGGAGGAGGGCGCAGTGAATGAGCCGGTAGGGCGAAGCGAAGGAGAAAGAGCACTCCAATTCGACTGGTTCGGGAATTTCGGACGCGACGGGATCCGCACACGCTACCGTCCACGAAGCCGTATCTATTCCGCATTCTTTGTTGTGGTGCCCTGGTTCGATATGCTGATTCTGTCTGTCGCGTTTTCTTTTTTCTCCCTGCTGATGTCGAGCACGCCTGGCGTTACCGTGGATCTGCCGGTATTTGCGGTAAAAGATGGCATGCGCTCGACGATCATGATCGTGGCGAAGGCTTCTCCTCTGGGCGTAGAATCGCTTGCGGAATCCGGTGGAGTCGACGACGGTGCGACCGTGAGACCGATGGGTATCACCGTTTTTTTAAACGATTCTAGGTTCAATTTGTCCCAACCCCACCACATTGCCACGTTTCGTAATTCGCTGGAAACTTTGATTTTACAGTCAGGAGAGACGGAAGCTCTGCTTTATATAGACAAGGACATTACCCACGAGAATACGATGCGGTTGGCAATGTTGCTCAAAAGTGCAGGGGTAAGCCGAGTCTGCTACGTGGTAAAGGAACCGTGAACTACACGCTGCAAAGACAAGCTGTTTTGGCAAGGCGCCGCCGCCGCTTCCGGTATCGGCGGCTTCATGCGCTCCGTCTCGATGTGGTGGCGGTTGTTTTTCTTTTCGTGGCAGGGTGGTTACTCTGCCCCAGGTTTGAAAGCGAGGAGATCGCTGGAGCCGTTGATACCCCCATGACTTCGGCAATCATTGAGCAGAGCGGCGCTCAGGCTGATGCGCTGGTGTTGTCGCCTACGGTTTTCGCCTTCACATCGCCGGTAGGCTTCGCAGATGGCGTCGTTGCTGCTGGATTGGCTGCATCAGTGGATAAGCCAGCATTACTTCCACCACAGCCCGAACAAGTGGAGTCGAAAATTTGGCCTGAAAGCCAACGTCAGTATCGGTGGCCGGGCGGGCCTGCGCTCTGGCAACTCGCAATGCCTGCGGTTCCTGTAGATCAGAAGGTGAATAGAACGGATACGACTGGAAAAAGTAGCGTCGGGGTTAAGACATGGGTATCGGACTCAGCGGTTGAAGTGCCAGAGAATTTCGCGGCTGATCTGAAGTCGGGACGAGGCAAGACAGTTAGGATTTATATCATGTTCGGGGCTGACGGCCGTGCAGAAGACCTTGTGTTGGGGCAAAATACACTCGATTCGGCGGATGCCGCTGCGTTGGAACGCCGTGCGATGCGACTGAAGGGAAAGCCTGACTTATTCGCTTGGATTACGGTTGCCATTCCCTGATTACAGTCGCTAGTCGCTAGTCGCTAGTCGCTAGTCGTGAGTCGTGAGTTGTGAGTTGCGAGGCTGAAGAGAGTGAGTAGTGAGTAGTGCGTAGTGCGTAGTTTCCGCTGGGGGCACC
>CAZUAY010000176.1:4831-8402 GCA_964618405.1 uncultured Lentisphaerales bacterium | reverse complement strand
ACGGGTTGGAAAACCCGTGCTCCGCTCGTTACGGCCACTTCCTTTACGAACTCGAGGTTATAGGTAAGCTCTCCGCGCGGCCGCGCCGCGAAAAAATGATGGTCTCACGCGAAGACGTGAAGGCGCGAAGATTTGATGTGTTTCGTGGTAAAAAATCGGAGGAGAAAGTTGATGCTGCGCTACGGGATCTTCAACGGGTACGCGAGCTCGGATATACTGACACCACTTGGCATCCTTTATCAGGCATGTTCACCCCAAGACGGAGACATCTTGATGAACTTGGCTTCAGGTATAAAGGACCGAAAGCTGAACCGTCGGCCCGAGACAGCGAGGTACCGTCGCCTCAGCCGTGACGTTCGGCGAGGGTGGCAAGAGGTAGAACTGTGCGTTTTCCCTCTTTGGTCATTCACAATATCGTTTTAAAAGAGACCGATCCGATTCTGAGGGTAAACGGCTAAAGTCCAACCTGAGTCAAAAAACGCTGTAACTCGTAATCCGGAATTTTCGATGTGGCTCTGCCACGCCGGTTAAACCGTAACACACCACCCATGAACGTCTGGCTTTTCTCCATACTGGATCTGCTGAACAGCATCAAAAAGTTTTTGAACCACAGGACCACACGTGTCGGGAGAACCAATGGTAATGACCGTCTCGCCGTGAGTAATTTCATAGACAGGCGTTACCACGACCGCTGTGCCGCAGGCTGCAATTTCAGTGAAGGTCGACAGCTCCTCAACAGGGACAGGTCGCGTCTCAACCTTCATACCTAAGTCAGCCGCCAATTGCTTGAGCGTGTCGTTGGTCACACTCGGGAGCACCGAACGTGAATCTGGCGTCACATACGTTCCATCGGGTTTAATACCGAGAAAGTTGGATGTTGCGAATTCTTCCACATACTTGTGCTCTTTCGCATCGAGGTAAAGCTCAACCGGATAGCCTGCTTCCTTGGCCTTCTCATGCGCATAAAGACTCGCCGCATAATTGCCGGCAACTTTGACATCGCCCATGCCGAGCGGAGCTGCGCGATCAAATTCCTCGATAATGATCGATTTCACTGGCTTTAAACCGCCTTTGTAGTAGGCACCAACGGGGATGACAAGAATCAAGAAAGTATACTCCTTGGCTGGAGCAACGCCGATCTGCATCCCTGAGCCGATAAGAAGCGGCCGAATATAAAGCGACCCACCAGAACCGTAAGGCGGAACGTATGCTTCGTTTGCTTTGATAACACGTTTTACACCATCCAAAAACATACTCACGGGAACCTGCGCCATGCACGCACGGCCGGCAGTCCGGTACATTCGTTTTGCGTTTTCTTCAGGTCGAAACGCTCGAATCTGTCCATCCTTACAACGGAACGCCTTCATGCCTTCAAAAGCTGCCTGTCCGTAATGGAGACAGGAGGCGGCGATATGCATCTGCATATATGGTTCTTTAACGAGCGTTCCCGAATCCCAGACGCCGTCCCGCCACACATATTCAATATGGCAAGCCGTGTCCATATAAGCAAAACCAAGATTCTTCCAGTCCAAGTTCAACATAGTCATCATCTCCTCTATTCAATCACCCTCTCATTCACAAAACGAGAATTCTTCAATCTTGCTCCATTTGCGTTTTTTTTGCAATGTTTTTATGACCGCATGTTTCATTGCATCCCACAATTCATCGCCTGAAATTTCTAGTAAGTGCACCTGCCCTTCCCTATCTGTAACGCCGAGTAGTCGGCGATTCAATCCACGATCGAACCGACTCCGTTGAATCACCGCTAAACATATCCCATCTGTTTGAGTAGAAAGAAATTCTGATCCCAGTCTTTTTCAACCTTAATCCACATCTCGACCGAAACCGGCTTTTCAAAGAGGATCTCAAGATCTTTCTCTGCCATCCGGCGAATCGACCGCAGCCCTCGCCCCTTAGGGCCGATGACAATACCTTTGTGATTGTACTTCTGAACATAGACCGTAGCACGAACATCAATGCCGCCGTTCGGTGCCTCAATAATCTCATCCACCTTGATGCCAACCGAATGCGGTAGTTCATCACGAAGCGTGAGAAAAAATTTCTCGCGGATCACGTCTGCAACTGAAAGTTTTTGCGGATAGTCCGAAAGCGTTTCTTCGTCAAAGAGCATCGGCCCCGGCGGCAGGAGAGCGAACAGGGCTTCCTCAAGCTTGTCAACACCCTCCCCTGTTTTCGCCGACGCAATAAGCCAGATCGGCTCAACCGGAGTCGCCTCCGGTTTTTCTACTTTCAGCTCATTCCAAAGCTCTTTAAATTTCTCAAGCCGATTGCCTTCATCCGACTTATTCAGAGCAAACACGCAGGGGACTTTTGAAAACAGAAGCCGACGCATCCACCCGTCGTCCTCAAGTTGCGGATCTTTGGAGCCATCCATCACCAGCAGCACTGCATCCACGCCCTCTGAAGCAGCGCGCGCATGTTTGTTCATAATCGTACAAAGCGGGCTTTTGCTCTTGTGAAGCCCCGGCGTATCGATCAGCACAAGCTGACCTCGTTCGTCGGTGAGAACACCGCGCACCACGTTCCGGGTCGTCTGCACGACCGGACTCACAATGCTAATTTTTTCGCCAATAATGCGGTTGACTAACGTCGATTTTCCCGCATTGGTTCGGCCCACGACGGCAATCATGCCCGCATGATCGAGTTGTTTGAGTGAAGTCGCTTCGCCCAAAAAAGCAGCCACTGCATCCACATTTTCTTCTTTTTCTGTATTCATTAAATTTTGCGCCATGACGCAGCATTCGCTCGTTTGTTCTTCGCTAAGAACTTTAACTCAAAATCAGTCAGCTCCTCTTCCGTTCTCACGAGAGGTTCGACGGCTTCGAAGCGCTTCTCGGCAACCATGACCTCCTTCATGCTGCCGAAGTACGGGTCATGATCTGTCGCCACATGAAGATAGCCTCCATCTTGAAGCACACGATAAATCTGGTCGATAAAGGTTTTCTGAAATATCCGATTCTTCTCATGTCGCGCTTTCGGCCACGGGTCAGGGAAGAAGAGGTAGACCGCGCCGATGGAACGCTCAGGAAGACAAAACTCCAGCACCGCCATGGCCTCCGCACAGACGAGGGAGAGATTTAAAATCCCCGCGAGCCGCGCCGCCACATCGATGCGTGCAACCCGAACCGCCTCCTGCTCAAGGCCGATGAAATGCACATCAGGATTGTTTTTTGCCCTTGCCAAAATAAACCTGCCAAGGCCGCTGCCAATTTCGAGCTCAAGCGGCTTTGTACAAGAAGTAACAAGCTCATAAAGCGAGCAGCCTGCACCAGGACACTGCGGCCGTTCTCCGGGAAGCGCACACCCTAATGTTTTCCGCATTTCTGCATCAGGTCTCAGAATCCTACAGAGCCCCCGCTCGAGCTCAAGCGTTGGTGGAAGTGTAGGATCTCGCTGCGCCGCGAGTCGCTGTGCTGAATTTCTTTCTCGAACCATAGAATAAAAAGTATGAGGTGTGAAGGGGGAAGGGAGAAAAAGGTTTTAGGTGTTAGGGGTTAGGCCTTAGCTCGGGAAGAAGGGTTTAGGTTTTAGGGGTTAGGCCCTAGCTCGG
>CAZUAY010000176.1:0-4731 GCA_964618405.1 uncultured Lentisphaerales bacterium | reverse complement strand
TAGCTCGGGAAGAAGGGTTTAGGTTTTAGGGGTTAGGCCCTAGCTCGGCAAGAAGCACTTCGAACGGGAAATCGGAGAGAATTTGCTAACCCCTAGAGCCTAGAACCGAAAACTTTCCTCTGGCTAACCCCTAGGGCCTAGCACCTAACACCTAATTTATGGGCATCACCATCGCCACTTCTGGACACGTAAAGGGTGATTCATGCTTGGTGCAGTTGATGCAGCCCATATAAAGTTTGTGCATCATGCTTTCCTTCGGTACAACGTGGAAGCCTAGGCTTTCGAAAAACTTCTCGGCGAAGGTCAACACGACGATCTGAAAAGGGCGTAGCGGAAGAATGCGTTCAATCTGCTTCGCGACGAGCAATTTCCCGACGCCACGATTTCTCCACTCTTGATTCACGCATACCGATTGTAACTCAACAGAGGTCCGGTCTGGATCACCGATCTCGGGCAGGAACTCGTAAGAAATGGTTCCGATAACTTGATCATTAATTTCGGCAACAAGGAATCGATCGATGTGCTGCACAACATAGCTCATCGAACGTGGCACGAGCATATCGGTATTACCTCGGATGATCGTGTAAATGCTCCGCACATCGGTAAAAAGGGCTTGCCTAACGTTTACTTCACTCGAATCCATAATTATTTTCCTTCAACAAATTGTGCCAAAATTGAATCAATCGCAGTTTTTTTCTCTTTCAAAAGCTTTGCGTCGCGCGCTTCCGCGATCACGCGGAGATACGGCTCCGTATTCGACGGGCGCACATTGAACCACCAATCCGGCCACTCGTAGCGCAGACCGTCAAAATCGTATTTGCGAATCGGCCTTTCTCCAGCTTCGGCCCACGTGGCAAGTGCCTGAATCGCCTCGCCTTTTTTTGCTATCGTAAAATTACATTCGCCCGTGTTGCTATACACGTCCACTCCCGCCAACAAGTCGGAGAAAGTCCTGCCGTCTCGAACCGCCTTCGCAACCACACCCATCACGATCTCGGCGCAAAGCATCGCCGCATCGCAGCAGAAGAAGTCTCGAAAATAGTAGTGCCCCGCCAGTTCACCGCCGACAATACCATTGATCTCCCGCACTTTTACCTTCGCGAACGCGTGACCAACCTTCCACAAGTGCGGCACACCACCCCGTCGGGCGATGTCCTCCGTGACACCACGAGAGGTTCGGATATCGCAAAGCACAGCGGCGCCAGGCTCCCGCGCGAGATAGTATTCCGCCAAAAGCGCAGTAATCAAATCAGGACGAATAAAGCGCCCTTTCTCATCAATAAACATCACGCGGTCAGCATCGCCATCAAAGATGACTCCCATATCTGCCGAGGTCTCGACCACTCTGTCACGCAGTTCCTTCGACGTCTCCTCGAGAAGCGGATTGGGCGAATGTTGAGAGAACGTTCCGTCTATTTCATCGTAGATAAAATCGACATCAAAACCATCGAACAAATCATGCACCAGCAACGAGGCCATACCACTCGACGTATCAACACACGTTTTCAATCCTGAAATGCTGGGGAGATTCCCCTTCAGAAATTCAATATACGTGCCATGCTCGTCAACTTCGCGCAACACGCCGCGCTTCTGCGCGACAGGACGTACCGGCGCGGCGATCATCTGTTCAAGCTCCTTTAAGCCGGAATCGCATCCCACCGGAAGTGCGCCTTTTCTGGAAATTTTCAGTCCATTGTATTCGGGGCCGTTATGCGAAGCCGTAATCATCACTGCAGCCTCGTAGCCACGAAGACCCGTGAAATAGTAGGTCATCGGCGTGGTGCATAAGCCGATGCTATCGACATCCGCACCAGAATCGTTAACCCCTCGAACCAGTGCTTCAAAAATCTCGGGAGAGCTGATGCGAGCATCGCGGCCCACGAGAACACACGATGCGCCAAGAAGGACCGGAATTTCCCTCCCTATCCGATAAACGGTCTCCGCGTTGAAATCCGTGCCGTAGACGCCTCGTATGTCGTATGCCTTGAATGCTCCCATTTGTTCTCCTTACTTCAAAAGCTTAACCAGCCGGTAAGTCTTGCGACCCGAACGCAACACGAGGAGTTGACCGTCGAGGATATGGCCTTCGGCGACCAAGTCGGAAGCACTGGCACGTTCGTTGTTGAGGTAGAGTCCGCCACCGTCGGCGAGCCGACGAGCCTCACCTGCACTTTTGCAAAGCCCAGCGGCAACAGCTAGCTTCGTCACGTTAGCCCCCATCACATCGCTCGCAGGCAGTTCGCTGGAAGGCGCATCAGCAAAGATTGGCATCAGATCCGCTGCTGTCATCCCCTCAAGCGTCCCGCCGAAGAGCGCATCGGTCGCCTGCTTCGCTTGACGCAGTCCCACCTCGCCGTGAACGCGGAATACAACATCATCTGCCAGCGCCTTCTGTGCCTCGCGCTTTTCAGGCGCGACCTTGAGTTGCTCTTCCATCTGAGCAATTTCGTCGAGCGGAATGAAGGTAAAGGCCTTGAGATAGCGGATAACATCGGCATCCTCAGAGCGCATAAAAAATTGATAGAAGTCGTAGCACGACGTTTTATTCTTGTCGAGGTACATGGCATTGCCCTCCGACTTTCCAAACTTGCGCCCCTGGCTATCCGTAATGAGCGGAAGCGTCATGCCGTATGCTTCTGCTTCTCGCTGTCTGTGAATCAGATCCGTACCCGCTGTGATGTTACCCCATTGATCTGATCCCCCAACCTGCAAACGGCATCCGTACGTATCGTAAAGATGGAGAAAGTCATAGCCCTGGAGCGTCTGATAGCAAAATTCGGTAAAGCTCATGCCGTTGTCAGAAGCGATGCGCTGACGGACGCTTTCCTTGCCGAGCATGGTTCCCATACGGAAATGACGCCCCACATCGCGAAGAAACGAAATGAACGTAAATTGCTTATGCCAGTCGTAATTATTGACAAGCCGCGCTTGCCCTTTACCTTCGCCAAAATCGAGAAACCGAGAAAGGTTTTCCTTAATGCCCTCGATGTTGTGCTGTACGACCTCCTCTGTGAGCAAGTTACGCTCCGAAGATTTACCAGAGGGATCACCGATAAGACCCGTCGCTCCGCCAACAAGTGCAATCACGTTGTGCCCCGCGCGCTGGTAGTGGCAGAGTGTCATGATTGCCACGAAGTTTCCAGCCTGAAGACTATTCGCCGAAGGATCATAGCCTGCGTACAGTGTCAATGGCTTATCGAGTGCGCCATATAGATCCGGATTCGTCCAATTATCAAATAATCCGCGTGCTTTAAGTGTGTCAATAACGTTCGTCATAATAAACTCCTAGAAAAACTCAAGGTATCATGCCGAAATGGGGCAAAAAAAGCAATGAAAAGAGGAGACACGCCAACGAAATGGGACTGGAGGAACCAGTCAACTCCAGAGGAAGGCCGTTTTACGGTTCGTAGAACCAAGCCACTGGAATACGCGTGATGCGAGCATGTGCCAGCCTCGACTTTGTATCGGGCAACAACCCAGCACAGTACCCCAACAACACCGCATGATCCAGCATGAGGATCGCGGTATAACAATACCAGCCTGCGAGATCGCCTTCTAAAATCTTGATGTGCTGCCATGTCTTCCCGTCATCCTTCGAGATCGCCGTACTCAACGGAACACGACAGTGCACCAGTTCAGGTGCAATGCCATCATGATTATTCCAGACTAGCAAGAGGTCCCCGGTTGACGGCAGACGCTTGATCGAAGCTGGGGACATCGGTGAATGAAGATCTGACTTCACAGAGGGACTCCATGTTTCTCCCTGATCTGTAGACCAAGATAAATACTGGTACCCCCCGTTTGCGCGAATAAACATCATGATGCGTCCGTCGCGAAGTTCGACCACGCCAGGCTCTTGCTGAGCGGCGCGAGCGCCTTCTGAATCGTAGCCTTTAAAAGCACTTTGACTCCTGCGCCAAGTTTGACCCTCATCGTCCGACAAATAGCACATCAGCGTTCCATGATGATCCATCTCCTCGTCACCTGCCAGCGCATGCCGAGAAACCGGCAAGACGAGGCGTCCGGTCGAAAGCTGAATGGCACGATCATTATTCATCACATAATAGCCAACAGCGTCCGTGATGCATAAAATCGGCTGGCTCCAGGTAAGGCCTTCATCGTGTGATACCCGCATTACAGGTCGACAATCACATTCAGTATTTTTGCGTAAATAAAACAGCGCAATTCCTCCGCTTTGAAGACGAAGCAGGCTCACCGACATCACATTCATTCCGCCTTCGTTTGGAATAATGCATACATCTTCCGTTGTCCACGTCTGCCCGCCGTTGGATGAAAAGCGACCCGCCAAAAAGGCTTGAGCATTATCGCCCACTCCAGCCGTAAAATGGCTATAGACGTACAAAATCCGTCCGTCTTTCAACGCGATAAACGCTCCCTCACTATTGCGCGGATTTCCATCCTTTGGGGGTAATTCTAAAACACCAACCGCTGGCAAGCTGGTGGTTTTTTGCTTTGCATCATGTTTAGTATTCATTTTTTTTTGCTCTAGGATACGTTGGTCCTGAATGGTCATGGTTTAAACTCTAAAAAATCCATCATGGAAGGCGTCTTTTCTTTTCCGGGAAAGGTCAAGCTTGATGAGCATCACCAAAACGGCAGAATAAAAGCACATGGAGAATATAGCATTTCAGACTAGGGTCGTCCAGCATTCTCACGTAATCGGTCAGTCGCCGGGGTTGGGCAGACAGAGGAGCACCACCCACTCGACCG
>CAZUAY010000175.1:0-8443 GCA_964618405.1 uncultured Lentisphaerales bacterium | reverse complement strand
GCCTTCAAGTGGAGTTAGCTCGAGGGGCGTTAAACCCTCAAGTTGGTTCAATGTGGTGTGTAGAAGGCGTTCATGGATTACTGTGTTCTCGCTCGCATCCCCAGTTGAGTCGATATGTTCAGTATACTTCGACTTCTACGCCCGGGGGCAACAGCGGATCTAATTGGGCTTTTGTGGGAATCGATTGCTCGTAATCCGCGAAAGTGCGAGGTGTTTCGACTCGCTGAATCTGCTTCTCAACCAGATCAAAAAGCTTATGCGAAGGTGCGCACCCGAGCATAGCCTCACGTTCACGTTGCTCATTTGTAGCCGTTCCGACGTGCTTGAATACGTAAAGACGTCTAACAGACATTAACCCTTTGCTGGCAGAGCGATCATGTTCATACATGTTTTCAATTGCATCCCAGAGAAGTTTGATGTCGTCATCCGAAAAACCTGTTTGCTCCGCAAGGTTTGCGCTGACAAATCCTTTCCCGATGAAAAGTCCATATGGAATTATCGCTTTGCGGCCCATGGTTCTGAGTTGATCTTCTGCGGTGTCGTCTGCAATTTTCTGATAATCTTCGCTCGATTTACATTTTTTCGAATCCCCAACCGCGACGGCCATGCGTGTGATAGAAATATCTAGCGGCAGAACGGGGTCGACAGAACGCGCGAAGGTCAATTGAACTGGGCCGCGCACTTGGCCAGCATTAGCGCCTGTACTCATAACGGCACCAAACGTACGGACATCGTAGAAGTTGGCGCACATCCAGTCGCGAGCAAGGCGAACTTTATCTTTGCCTGCGCCGCCCTTTTCGGTGTTAGGTGTTAATCCTCCCTCTGTCTTTTCGTGTGCGATTGCTATGGGTACATTTAGGTTGCTTGCGTGCTGGATAAAAATCGCGTTAGGTTGTCCACTCCCACACTTGGTTTGAACGTAGTTACGAATGCGGCGTTTAATGGCGACATCTGAGATTAAGCCATGCATGTCTTGAGGGTCGACTCGCGGACTATTGCCCATGTCGGGATCTCCGTTTGGGTTGCCATTTTCGCAGTCAAAGAGGAAGAGAAAGTCGTAACGATTTTTAATTGTTTTGCTCATAATGAATGTTCCTTTGGATTAGTTGTTTGGGATATCGATTTGCGGATCAGATGATGTGGATTCAGCTTTTTTGGCAGCAACAGCATCAGAAATTTCTTTGCGAACGGCAGCGATTTGTTGGTAGTAACCAAGTGCGAAGAGAGTCTGTTCTTCAAGCGTTAGCGTTTTGGGTATGTCTCCCTTAATGGCACTCATGACAGTCGCCAGTTTTCCCGTGTAGAGATAGGAAAGTTTTTCACTCATCTTGTTGAGATGCGCGTTGCTGTTTTGAATTAATTTGCCGAACACGAGTGCAGGCGTGGTAGATGCTGCGGCGTAAAACCGTTGGACGACGCCTGCGCCAACGTCTCCAAGTGCTTTGCGTTGAATGTCAGCCAGAACCGCCATAAGACGTCCGCATTGATAGGGAACGCTTTCCGATGTTTCATTGAGTTGTTGAGTCACGTGTACTCCTCCCTTTTTTCTGAGGTGATAAGCCTTAATCAATCCCATTCGGGCATGGTTAAATGGCTTTTGTTTGTTTGTTTTCGGATCTGATGAAATGAGATCAATCTTGAAACGCGTGTATGCGGCAGCTAGTGCGGATTGCGGAATAGAGGCGTTGTTTCCGCCTAGCGCGGCTCTCCACATAGCTGCAACAAATGGGGTGTTGAGTTCTTTCAGGTCTCGGACGGTCGCCCCCATAACCGCCATGAACTTCGGCGAGGGGGCCATTCCTTGACCATCTCGGCTCACGATCTCGAAGTCCTCAAACCACTCAGTAACGTTTTGAGCCAGTTGGC
Source organism: uncultured Lentisphaerales bacterium (assembly GCA_964618405.1). Classification (GTDB taxonomy): domain Bacteria; phylum Verrucomicrobiota; class Kiritimatiellia; order RFP12; family UBA3636; genus JBBQIY01. The sequence continues at coordinate 6,577 of CAZUAY010000175.1, read as the reverse complement.
CGAATTGACCTTCGACCCAGTCCCTAATCATAATGCGTCCGGATGCCCCAGACAGAACCATGACATAAAACGTCGCTTTATCGAGGTCGCGTTGCTCTCCTGTCCTGATCGACTCTAAGAGTCTTCTCGCATTGTTTAGCGCAACGGGTTTGGCCTGTTGCTGGTCGATCTCATCATCTTCGAAGGTTAAAATTTCTCCAGATGGTGCTAACATTTCGATAGGGTCGTCCGTGGGGCTTACATTGCCTTTATACCAGTAGACCACTTTTGATTTTCCAAGGCGTCGACTATGGTTTTTAATTAGATGATTGAGGGCTTCACGGTAAACGGTGGCATTCTCTTCCGAAATGGCTGCATTCTCTCCTTGTTTAAAGCCGAAGGAACAAAAAGAATCCTTGTCGAATCCGATGAAAACATCACCGGCAGAAAGTCCACCGACATCAGATAGACCGCTGATTTTCCCTTGTGTAGAGCATGGCGTAATTGCTTCGCCCGTGATAAAGTCCAGCATCAGAGGTTTTACAGACTTCACTTTTTTCGATTTGTTTTCGATGGGTGAGTCAGAAAGCGAGGAACGAAAGTTGCGCCACCAATTGTGCCATTCGGAGGAATCTAAAATCCATTTAAAATTAACTCCGATTGTTACAGAATCAGTCGGTTTAACTTTTTTCTCTCTGAGTGCGACCTCTATTCGTTTGCAGAACTCTTCGTCTGCTAGTGCTAGTGCAATATTAGCCAGTTCAGGCAGTGCTTGTTTGGAACAGTCTGCTAGCGAGGCTACAAAAAAAGCGTGCTTCCCCTGAACACGGCTACGTGTTTTCTCGTCATCGTCGGGTTTGAACATTAGGGCAACAGCCTGTGCACTTTCGTAGAAAGTCTGGCTCCGTTCTGTTTTTCCACTGATGAGCTCAGATTGGGATGCGGCAGGACAAATCGGAAAATTTCTGCCTCTGGACTTCTTTTCACCTCCTGTAAGATCAACGACTTCTGAGAAAGATCCGTCTTCCTTAAAAAGTAACCCCCAACGTATTTCTTTGGCAGTAAAACCTGATTCTGCAGTCAACCCGATATCCTGGGCGTATTCGGCAAGTAGGTGCAACATAATTTACTTCCTTTCTGGTTTGAGGACAGCTTTGCTTTCAAAGGGCGGAATTTCCATTACACCGTTTGAAAGGTTGGCATGGAAAAGTGAGATGAAAGGCAATGCGGAACCGGATGGATTTTTGACGGATAGATCGAATGTATCGTAGACCATCAATCCGACATCTTGCGTGGCAGTCTTTTCGGGAGGCTCCGAAGCTTGGGCTAAGCTGTCTTCAGTGACCGGTTCGAAATAAGCTGCAAATTCACGGCAGCCGAACGCGGGCTGGGCGAAGCACTTCCCTTTTTCGGCACGTCGAATGAACTGCGCCTCGAGTCCTTTGATCTGATGGGTGAACTCTGGCCAGGGAACGATCTTGGCGTACAACCTGTACGCCACGTCTTTCAGCGCCATGGTCTGGCGTTGGGTGCGGCCTTTTTGGTCACTGCCAAAATAAGAGCTGTCAGCGTCCGCCACTAGTGGAACAACTTCACCGCCTTTCATCCACTTCTGAGCTGCGGCCACTGAAACTTTATCTTTGACCTCATTGCGCCGCAAAGCGATGTACTGAATCGGCTTGAGGACTTCAACTTTTACAGGTTGCCACCAAAACTCAATAGGTTTTGAATAGATAGCACTAAAAATTCCTCGTACAGCGGACGGCGTCGGGACTGGGTAAGATAGCCGTTCAATTTTCCCGCCGTCTGGGCGAGTGAAACACGCAAGCGGTCCCCAGCATTTTAGAATAAAAATCGTTGATTCCATTTTCTCTCCTGTTTTTTGTTTATAAGTGCCAGTGTATTTTCTGTAATGTAATTCGACCTTCTTGCTTGTTCTTGCTTCGCCATATCGTGTGTCCTTACCAGTTAGGTTGGAAATGCGATCATATTACTAGATAAGCATTTTCAATGCAATAACAAATTTTATGTTCTTCTTGTTTTTTAAGACTCAACTTGATATAAAAACTTCTGCCATGGAAAATGAATCTGTGGCGCGAATTGAAACATTGCGTTGAAAATGCTGGCGGTTTTTCTCTTCTCGAGGGAACCGCCTTCCTTATACATCTCTAAAATCGTTGCCAAGTGGCACCTCCAGTCCGGTTAGTGTGCTGTATTTTGCATTTGTTGTGGAGAGGAACCACTCCTCGGATTCGTATCGTTTATTCCTCTTGAAAATTGGCGCGGGTTCCATGATGTCCCTGATGGGGTCTCCGTGTCTTGGTCGACGAACGGAAACAGAATATAGCTGTGCCTTGCGAGACCAGTCGGCGGTTAAACCCTGTGACAGAACTTTATCTATCAGTTCCTTTCCATTCCCATAAGGCACAACGAGGTTGACCGTATCTTGGCTTATGAGTCGGTAGTGCTCGGCGACTGCTGGAAAATCGGAACGCTGCAGTGCGGCGCTAAGCTCTTTGTACTTGGTGCTCAAGGTCGCAATCCCTAGCACGTTGTAAACGGTCGCATAGTATTTCTCGATGACATCTGGATCGTCAAGATAAACTTTGGCTTCTGGGTCGAGTGTATCAATATAGGCTCGCGCGACTCCCGTGACATTCCCGTAGAAGCCCATAGGAAATTCCTCTTCTGTGGGCGTGAAGATATAACAATAGCCTTTTTCAGGATATAATTCGTTGTTCCGATTGCATCGGCCGGCTGTTTGTATAATGGCTTCCAGAGGAGCCCACGCGCGAAAAACAACAGGGAAGCTGATATCAACTCCGGCTTCGATGCATTGCGTCGCAACAAGAAAACACGGCTTAGGTTTCGTTGGATCCAAGCGAGTTTTAATTCTTTTAAGTTGATCTCGACGATGATTGGGGCACATGTTCGTTGAGAAGTGAAAGACGGAATCTCTTTCATTCTCTGTCATTTTTCCATCATCTGTGATTTTTTTGAGTAGGCAGGCTGTAAGTTCTATGGCTTGTTTTTTTGTGTTGACGACACAGAGTGCCTGCTTGTGTTTCTCTGCCAACATTTTGTCTGCGATTGCATCCCACGACAGACGAGTATCCTTTGTGTCCCAGCAATAACAAACCCGACGCGCATCGTGAAACATTTGCATCTCTATCTCAGCCGAGAGTATGGGACTCGGAGACCAGCCTTGCGCACACCATTCTAAAGTTTTTTGATGAAGTGCGGAGAATGCGGGTTGCGTTGCTGTGGCAAATACGACAGTCGTTCTATATCGTTCAACCAGTCGGGAGAGTGCAGCAAGCGTATGGATACTCAATTCAGGTGGAAGGGTCTGTACTTCATCAAACATCACAACACTTCCTGTCAGGTTGTGTAATTTTCGGCAGGCCGAAGGACGATTGGCAAAGATCGATTCAAGGAGCTGCACATTTGTCGTGATGACAATGGGGGCATCCCAATTTTCAGAGGCAAGCCGCTCCCTTTGGGCGGCATTTGCATCGTCCTTGTCAAGGACCTTGTCCGCAGTTGAGCGTGTACCCGCAAGACTGTGATGTTCGATGATGTAGCCTTGCGGAAAATCTTTGAACACCTCGCGGTAAACTATTGCTGTTTGTTCAATGATACTGAGAAAAGGGAGAACAATAACAATCCGGTTAATTCCAGGATTTTCGACGGCATGCTGAAGGGCAAAGGCCAGCATCGATAGTGTTTTCCCTGATCCCGTGGGGGCGCTCAAGGTGTAGGCCTTCTGAGGGGTCTTTGCTGTTGATAGACAGGATTCAAGTAAAGTCGCTCGCATACTTGCAACATTTGCACAAATAGTCGTGTGTTTCGAATTTAATGTTGAAATATGCTTAGTCAAGACATCTAGCGCTTTCGAAGCTTCGAGCAAAGGAGATTCCATTCGTTGGGGCTTAGATTCAACAGAGTGCATAAATTTTTCGGTTTCAAGATAGTCTGCATCGACGAGTGCTGAAAACAGCATTCGTACATCGAGCATGGCAGAACACCATCGGGTGCTTCTGTTGTAAAAGGATGTCTGCAGAGTGGGTAATGACAATCCATCATTTTCGAACAGTTGCATTAACTCGTTCGTGGATTCAGTGGATAATGTCGTGTTGGGAGACGGTGTAGCACTGAGGATTTTTTGCAAACCGGTACTATCGTCCTGCTGTAATCCAACGTGATGCCCTTGCGTTATTAATGCGAGGCAGCGACCTATTTTCCCATAGTGTTCTCTGGCGGTACATGCCCCGGGAGTCCAGTGGTCAATATGGCGTCCCTCGCCATGAAGCCGTTTTTGGAATCGTTCCCCATACTTACCGAGATCGTGGAGTAGACCTGCAATATAGCCTTCTTCGCTTGCTCCAAAAGCTGCTGCGAAGGTGCGCGCGCGGTCGGCGACATTGAGTAAGTGCTTCCCAAGCGGTTCCCAATCTTTCTTTGTCGGAGCCGTATGAGCGTAAAAGATTTTGCATTTGCTGCATTCCTGATTCTCAACCTTTTCCGTTTGTGTCGCCATTTTCGTTGACCTTATTGGATGTCGAAGTTGGATGTCGAACCTTCTGTCATGTTCCCTTAATGCCGTTGATTCTACAGCGTGTCAAAACATAATGCAAGAGGTATTTATCGATATTAATAAATTAGTAAAAACATAAGATTTTAAATATTTGCTGGAATTATAGACGTATTCAAAAACGTGAGTTAGCATCGACAGCAAGTGAGGTCGCAGAGAAGGTTTGGGGGCTGCCGGCTCGCCACAGTTTGCGAGCATTGGGGCTGGGTGACAGCCTCGGGTGCATGGGGAGCTTTCGGAGTTAGACTTCTGTTGCGATACTCTTTGCAAAGGCGTTTAATGCCTGGCATTGGCTACGGGTGATGGGGCGTTTGTCGCTGTGATACAGCCAAGGCGCTAACATCAAGAGGCGGCCAGCGGCACAGGCTTCAAAGTAGGTTCCGCAAGCTCAACGGAGGAAATGGAGCGTGAGCACTGTACCTGCTGCTTAATAGGATATTCTTAAAGAAAAGGGTTGCCGATGGCAGAGAAACGCTCACCACAACACGGCACATCACGGACAATCCGGAACAGCTCAGGGTGCGCTCGCTTGACAGCGAGGCGGCGAGGGTTGTCGAGGATATACGCTCTCATGTTCGCAAGCTGCCCTTTGTGAAAGATAATGCCATGGAAGTGATCGGGCATCACTTTCGAATTCGTTACAGTGTAGAAGGTGATTCTGATGCTTTGTTTTCAGTCTAGCGTCTCAAGAAATTCAGTCTCGACCGCGCCAGCGCTATTCACGAAGCGGATGTGAGCTTGATTTTCTGAGAGGGCGATAGCACCGCAGGCGTAGTCGGCGTCTCGGCCCAGACGCGAGGAGCAGACGTGTAGACAGGGCTGGCCGTAGTCGTCGTGTGCGCCGCCAGGTTTTTCTGCAAAGCAGGTGTGGAGATGCCCCGTAAGCATGAGGTGCGGCTGCACCTCCTTTAGCTTGCTGCACCACGTGCGGTAGAGGCTCTTTTCAATGTCGAAAGGAGGCGGCTCTTCGTAGCAGATCGGCTTGTGGACGATGACGAGACGGAGGCGAGCGCCCTCCCATTCACGAGAGGCGAGGACACGGTCGAGGAATTCATCCACCTCCAAACGGAACTCATGGCAGCAGATCGTCATCCCATATTCGAGACAGTCGTCGGGCTTGTCCTCTCCGCAATCGAGTACAATGCCCCAGACAGGACCCGCGCGGAACGTGTAGTAGGATCGCCCCGCGTCGGTCGGGGTGTAGTCGGCGAGCTTCTCCGCGAAACAGCCTCGCAGATCATGGTTGCCCCGGGCGAAGACGCACGGCACATGACCGTGGGTAATGCGTCCCGAAATTTCGTAGATGGGCTTGAAGTTCTCCACCGTGCCACTGTGGTCGGGGATGTCGCCGTTAAGGATGAGGAGGTCAAGATCTGTGCCGAAGTAGCCCCCAGCGGCGACCGTCCTGTCCACGCGGCAGTGGGCGTCTGGCAGGTTGATTATCTTGATTTGCGGTTTGTCAGCGACGGGACGAAAGGCGAAGGTTTTTGCTTCCTCCTCACCGTAATCCGTGAAATAGGGCTTTCGCTCGTTGAGCTTGCGTAGGCGCAGCGTGTAGGCACCGGCTCGATCCAGTGCTTTCTGTGGCAGGCGAACCATGTGCAGGAACGAGCCCGAGCGAAGCGTACCGTTGCTGTGGTCGAACCAGACACGACCGCCAACCTCAACACCCAAGGTGCATTCGGATGTAACGGAGGCGCAAACGATATAGTCGTTCCCAACGACAAAAACAGAAGGCGGAGTGGCAAGTAAAATCATGTGAGAAATCGTAGCACAAAATACGGAGTGCAACAAGCCAAATTGCGTAACCGTTCACGGGGGGGCATCCGGATTGCCGAAGTATAACGGTGATCCTTGGGCTTCAACAAGAACGGCTGTCTCACTTGATCTCGGTTAAGAGTATCCGATCAAGGGTGGCGTTTAAGAAGACGAGTAAGTGTCCGCATAAGAGTGCCCACACTTTTCACCTACACTTCGTCGCACACTTCAACCCCACACTTACTC
>CAZUAY010000174.1:0-8555 GCA_964618405.1 uncultured Lentisphaerales bacterium | reverse complement strand
CGGATGGTCGCGCTCCAGAAATCTTCTCGATGTAGGTGGCCAGATCATCGGCGGCAAGGCGCGTCAGGGGCGGCGCGTCTGCGAACACCACGATCGGCATCCGTGACTGACCGTTCTCGACCAATACCAGTTTCTCCGCCGCATCAGCACCTTGTGCCACGGCAGTGAAAACGAAGAGACTCATTAAAATATTACGCATTGTTGTTTCCCTTGACATAAATGACCTGATTGACGAGACATCTTTTGCCCCTAGCCCCTTCACCTTGTCCAATGCTGCTCGACCATCGCTTTCATGTCCGGGCTGCCTTCATACGCTCCCTCGGGCGTCATGCGGAAAAAGCTGGCCGTTTCGTATAAGTTGTAGCACGTCAGATGAGGATGGTTTTTAACCCATTGCATCTCGAACGGATGAAAACGATAAGGCCCGTCAAAGTGTGTGGCGCTCGCGCTCTGCCCACTCTGGTATAAGAAAGGCTTCCCGGCTGCCCGAACGACATTCCCGAAATGGTCAATGATTTCCTGAACATGGGGGAATTTGAAGAAATTGGTTTTGTGAAATTCCGTATAATCGGCCAGATCACGTACCCAATGTTTCCAGTTCCAGACAAAGTTGCTGGGCTTGGTGGTGGACATCAGCCGGTCCGGCGCGCGCAGGAGGAACCCGCAGAGATGCACCCCGAGCTCTCGGTTGTTGCGATGGAGCCGTGCGGCCGCATCTTCTAGAAATGTATCGAAAGCCTGTCCGTTTACGAGTGCCGCTTCATAGACGTCCTGTTTGTTTTTCAGTTTCGCGATAACGGGATCATTAAACCCGTACGCCCAGGGTTCGTTCATGCCGCCATGCCGCGAGACCCGGATGTTCACGCCATCGACGCCACTATCAATACACGTCTGAACCGTCTCCAGCCAGTTCTGCCGCACTTCAGGGTAGATGGGGTGCATGCTCGCTGGGTGAGACTGGGGTTTACCCCGGCACACCGCGATCGCACCCGCGTCCTCACGGTCGAAGGTAAAATTTTCCCATTGAGGCTCAAACCAGTACATATCCTTGCAGTTGGCCTCAATGTGTGCGTTAAACGTCTCGACGTTTTTTAAAAGCGCTCGGACCTCCGGTTTGACGAGATAATCCACGATGCCTAAATCGGAAAACGTCTTCGCCCGCTTGTACATGGCCGCAAAGGAGGGGTGAACCGTCGAGGGCGCACAGGGAATGATTTCGCCTCGCTCGTTGACCAGCTCGACAAGGTTCTCGATGGCGTTGGAAAAGCTGCCTTTCGGACTTCGTTTCGAACAGCGCACTTCGAGGTATTTGATGTTTTCTGGCAGATCAAACCCCTTAAAATGCATCATTGTGCTGAGCGTGTCATCGTAGGGGAAACCCAGTCTCCAGGCTTGCGAGACCGACGTTTCCAATTTTCCCTCGAAACGCTTGAAATTACCATTTGTCGCGCTGTACCAGAACGAAATATCCTCCGGTCCGAATTGAAGCGCAGCTTCGCCCAACTTCACAAGCCGGATTTCCGCCAACCGCCCGCCCGGGTCTTCACCATCCCCTTTACGGCGCGCGATGCGGTATTGGGGGTTTTCGGCAGTAAACTTGCAAACCGAATGCAGCATCGCGTTTTCATTGCGAATGACGCGGTCAGTTTCAGCATAAGGGAAGGAATGTGGCAAACTCGCACTTGAGCTAGCCAACCCGGTCTCAAACGGTTTATAGACCGCATCGAAGCGCATGCCATGCCGGTGCGCCGCATCGCAGGCTACCTTAAGCAGATCGTATCCTAATGGACTATGCGCTTGGTAGATGTTCGAATTCGCGTAAAGGACCCATTCAAAGCGTGTGGCACCCAGCGACCCCGCGTACTGCATGATGGCATCGAGGTGACTTTCGTTTAACAGGGTGTTGGCAAACAATAAGTCGTCCACAAAGTCACTACTAATGCAAAGTTCTTTTTTCATTTTTTCGATTTTTTGATTTTTAAAATTCGTAGGGTCAAACTTCTTACGGGGAGTGATTCTAGCGCGTTAAGCGCACGTGAGTGAACGATCTCTGAACCTTCAGGCAAGTGCAATGATGCCATCTAGATCCCAAAGATCCTCCCAAGTCTGATCTTCTTTCCACAGAAACACATGCCCCTTAACGAGGCGGCAATTCTTGTCTATCTTGCTCAGCGCAGCCATTTCTTCGTCCGTTAACGGGTCCAGGGTAACACATTTCAGATTCGACAGATAATTCCTCGGGTTAACTGACATTGGGATCACCACTTGTCCGCGCTGTACCCCCCACTTGAGGCAAACGGCGGACGGGTGGATAGCGTGGTTTTTTGCCACTGCCAAAACAACAGGATCCTCCATGTCCACCGTGTCACGTGGCGTGCGATCCCGCTCAGGGCGGTTTGGAGATCCAAGGGGGCAATAGCCAATGGGGATGATACCCTTGCTGCAGACGTAATCAAAGAGTTCTTGCTGCTGCAAATGTGGGTGAAGCTCCATTTCGTTGACCTGCGGTTTAATCGTAGCATCGCGCAAGAGAAGTTCCAACTTCGGGATCGTCATGTTGGACGTTCCGATGTTTCGAACGAGCCCCATGTCGACAAGCTTTTCGAGCTGCCGCCAGGTCTTCATGTAGTTCTCGTGAATATAGGGTTTGGCGTCTGGACTCCGTGCCGTGACATCGCAATGTGCGGGATGGAAGTTGGGAAACGGCCAATGCACGAGATAAAGATCGAGATAGTCGAGTTGAAGGTCGCTGAGACTTTTCTGGAAAGAGGGGATGACATCTTTTTCATCATGCTTGTCATTCCAGAGCTTTGAGGTCACCCAGAGATCTTCTCGAGCAACCCCACTCGCCATGACCCGCTGAAGAGCTCCGCCGATCAAGTTTTCGTTTCCATAGACAGAGGCACAATCAAAATGGCGATAGCCGACTTCGGCAGCGTCGACAACGGCTTCTGCTATCGCTTCGCCCGACACATGATCCGAGCCAAATGTCCCCATTCCCACCATGGGAATGTCGTCGCCATTGGAAAGCCGGGCTTTAGGAACCGCGCAGGGATCAATGGCGGCATTTTTCGATTTCGTCCCGCTGAGCATTAGCGAACCTCCTCATCGAAGACCACCGCGACTTTGCCGCATTTCCCAGACGCCATCAGCGCGTAGGCGTCATCGGCGTGCTCAAGTGTAAACCGGTGCGTAACCAGACTTTCAGGCCGAATGCCCCAGCGAACAATGCGCTCGACGAGTTCTTCCATGCGCCAGATGTTGGTGACCCATGATCCGTAAATCGTCTTTTGATCGTGAATGATGTCGGGGCTTGGGCTAAAATTACAGGTTCCCCCCTCACCGATGAAGCAGATCTTGCCCCACTTGCGAGTCGCCTGAATACAGGTGTGGCGCGCCTTGTCGTTGGCCGAGCAATCGATCGCACGCTCAACCCCCATCCCACCCGTCAGGGCTCTGATCGCGGCCACATTATCAATAGCCGCAGGGAGGACATGATCCGTTAAGCCGAGTTTCATGGCGATCGTCATTCGCTCTTCGACAACATCGACACCGATGACCTTTTGAGCTCCCATCGCCTTAGCAAGCATACAGGTAGCCAAGCCCACAGGACCGAGCCCAGTAACGAGCACCGCATCGTTGCCGCAGATTCCGATCTTCTCCAGCCCTTCATAGACCGTACCGAAACCGCAGGCAACCTGAGCGCCGTCTGTATAGCTCAAGCTATCGGGTAACGCAACCAGATCTTTTTCTTCGGCAAGTAGGTAAGGAGCCATGCCTCCATCGCGTTGCCAGCCGTAGGCTTTGCGGTATTTTTCGTTCGTGCACGAAATCATATAGCCGCGCCGGCAGTCATTGCAAACCCCACAGCCGGAGATGTGATAGACCACAACCCGATCGCCCTCCTTGAATCGACGTAAGCCCGGACCGCACTTGACGATTTGTCCAGCAGGCTCATGCCCGGCAACGACGTTTTGGTAGCCTTCCGGACCTTTCCCAAGATGCTCATGGTAAATGGCGCGGATATCGGAACCACAAATTGTGGAGGATTTGGTTCGGATTAACACTTCACCATGTCTGGGTTCAGGAACGGGAAGTTCACGGTATTCGACTGTGCTGTTGCCGGGTAGAAAGGCGCCGGTCATCGAAGAAGGAATAGGCGTCGTCATGATTTTTTTTAAATTAGAGTCAAGTGTGAAAAATTTTCAGAACGTTGATAAGCATACGGCAAATACGGGTTTTTTACAATACCCATGTTTGACTCTTGCATGACGATCTTTGACTTTTTCGTATGGCTGAGAATGTGGTACACTTTTCGGGATGAACGAACGCAAACAGAAAGATGTTTCTTCAACTAAGGGCAACTTTACTTTCCCTGACTTCTTCTCCGAGCAAGTCCGGGATGCCGTCTATTACTATCGTCACCTGGCTCCGACGCCTAGCGCAGATGTAGAAATCGTATGTGGGGGCAAAGAGATCTGCAAACCGGACTATAGCGTATGCCGTGAGAATTTTCGTTACTATTCCATTGAGTTCGTGTCTGCGGGGCGGGGTGAACTTGTGCTGGCAGGCAAGACCTATAGCCTCCGGCCTTGCACACTCTTCTGTTATGGACCCGGCATCCCACACCGCATTACGACGGATGCGCACAACCCTCTGGTGAAACGTTTCGTCGACTTCACAGGCGAGCGGGCATCTGAGATGATCCGCGAGTCACCCTTTGCAGGTGCGCCGATTCAGGTGGCGGATCCCAGCGTCATTGAAGAAACGCTCGACGCGATACAGCGCAGTGTGAACGCTGACACGGAGCAGACGGATGCGATTTGTCGGCTAATTCTTGAGATACTCATCCTACGAGCAAGAGAATCGCAGGTCACGGGTTCGTCTGCGCATGAACGGGCGATTTACTCCTATCAGCGCTGCCGACAGGTGATCGAAACGCAGCATGAGGCATTACAAGACCTCGAGGATATCGCCAACGCCTGTCACATGGATGCCGCCTACATCTGTCGGCTCTTTAAACGCTTCGGGCCGATGTCACCGGCACGCTACCTGTTGCGACAGAAGATGAATCGTGCGGCCGAGTTGCTCCAGCACACCAACCTGCTCGTCAAAGAGGTCTCAGATGCCATGGGATGCTCTGACCCGTTTCATTTCTCGCGTATTTTTAAACGGACGTATGGAATCTCACCGCAACAATTTATTGAACTCAGTCGGCGTTAGCCACACGCACGCTTTTTGCAATGCCTGCTCCACCCATCCTTAATAAAGTATGTCGGGTGCCACGGGGTCGTAGCGAGGGTGCGTGACTTTTGGAATCCGCATCCCACCCGTACGGTAAAGCGAGGGCGGTCGATCGCACGCAAACCGGAGTACAGGACAGAATCGCTGCTCGAGGGATTCGGGAAGGTCTACCACAATTTTGTCTTCCTGCTGCGAAAACGACAGGGAGCCATGTCCCATGACCTCGACGTCTTTCACGATCATCTCAAGCCCTGTCAGCGTCAGCTTCCGTCCTGGATTAGCAGTCAAGGTCATGAAAAGAGTTGTTCCCGACGCGGTAAACTTGCCGGCGCTATCCCAGTCCCCACGCTCACCGGGCTTTCGTTCTGAATAGCCAAATGGCATCGGATCCGCATCCGCAATGGCCTCTGCGCCGCCTGTGGCAAGCCACTCCCCAACGGTCCGGATAATGGATGCGCTAGTTTCGGGAACAGAACCATCTCCGCGAGGGCCGATGTTCAGCAACAGGTTGCCCCGCTCAGAACCACATTTCAAAAGCATTTTCACGACCTCTAAAGGCGACTTCCAGTTGGTGTCGCCGCGATGGAACCCCCAGTGATCGTTAAGCGTCATGCAGGCCTCCCAAGGACGCCACGGCACGGGAGCTGTTATGTGCCCTTCTGGGGTTCCGAAATCACCAGGAAGGCCGTTGCGCCCATTGATGAGGAGTTGAGGCTGTATAGCGCGCATCTTCTCATTCATACGCACCGCCTGCCAGCCGTCGTTGTGAAACGGCCACCAACCGTCATACCAGAGAATATCGATAGGATTAAACAGCTTAACAAGTTCCTCAAGTCGTGCAAATGTGTTGGCTATAAACCGCTCATAGTCTTTCGGATTTTCGAGTGCGTCAACGCTACCTGGCTGGTCAAACCAGTTGTTCAGGCTGTGGTAAAGCCCAATTTTCAACCCACGATCGCGAGCCGCCGCGATAACCTCCTTTACCAAGTTCCGTTCACAGCGGTTATACGAGTTATGGGGCGAAAGGTTCGTGTCATAAAGGCGGAAGCCATCGTGGTGCATCGTCGTGAAAACAAGGTAGGTCATGCCGCCCGCAACCGCGAGATCGCAAAGTGCTTCAGCATCAAAGCGGTTAGGATTAAAAGTCTTTGAAAGCGACACCATTTCGCTCGGGCTGATTCTCTCGCGGTTCATCACCCATTCTCCCCGTCCGAGCATGCTGTAAAGGCCGTAGTGAACAAACATACCGTAACGAAGACGGCTAAATTCTGCTGGTGTCATGGTTTTGTCCTTTTTTAAGAGATCCAATCTAGGGTTAGATCGGTTTGGGGGCGAAGGATTCCTCCGAGTTGTTTCTAAAACAAGACGATAGTTGTTGCCCATTAAATGTCAGCTATGATAACGTAATCCCCATTCAATAACAAGAGGTGTCTGTCATGGCAATCAAGATTGTTTTTATTGGTGCTGGAAGTCTCGGTTTTACACGAACGTTAGTTCACGACATTTTAACCGTTCCCGAATTACGCGATTCTGAAATCGTCTTGCACGACATCAACAAGCGCAATCTGGGCATGATCACGCAGATTCTGAAGCGCGACATCAAGGCCAACGAGTTGCCAACGAAAATTACGAGCACGTTGAACCGCCGAGAGGCGGTGACGGATGCAGATTACGTTGTGAACTCAGCAAGAATCGGCGGCATTGAGGGTTTTCAAAGTGATGTCGATATCCCGCTGAAATACGGTGTCGACCAGTGCGTGGGCGACACGCTTTGCGCTGGAGGTATTATGTACGGGCAGCGCGGCATCCAAGCCATGCTCGATTTCTGCGATGACATCCGCGAATTGTCGAAACCGAATGTCCTGATGCTGAGCTACGGAAACCCCAATGCCATGCTGACCTGGGCGGCCAACGAGCACGGCGGCGTGGCAACGTTGGGACTCTGCCACGGCGTACAGGGCGGACATTGGCAGATCACCAAGGTCATTGAAATGCTACTCAATAAGGGCCGCAAGCCCGACAGCAAAAATTTTGTGGCGGTCGATCCGAAGGAAGTCGATATCATCTGTGCCGGCATCAATCACCAGACCTGGTACGTTCAAGTTCAGTACAAAGGCGAATCGTGGCTCGATAGGCTTTTAGAGGGTTTTGAGAAGCACCCCGAGTACAGTAAGACTGAAAAAGTTCGCATCGATGTGCTCCGCCGATTCGGCTATTACTCAACCGAGTCGAATGGCCATCTTTCAGAATATCTGGCGTGGTACCGGAAACGTCCAGAAGAAATTGCTAAGTGGATTGATATGAAGGTCTGGATCCATGGAGAAACCGGCGGCTACCTCAGGATTGTCAGGCAAAGTCGGAATTGGTTCGAAACCGATTTCCCGAAGCTCTTGGCAGAGAAGCCATGGTCGCTAGTCGAGCACAAGCGATCCGCTGAACATGGTTCTTGGATTATTGAGGCGCTGGAAACGGGTCGCACGTATCGCGGACACTTTAATGTGGTTAACGACGGATGTATCACCAATTTGCCTGCCGACTGCATTATCGAAACGCCGTGTTACGTCGATCGTAATGGCGTCAGCGTCCCGAAGGTCGGTGATTTGCCGATTCAGTGCGCGGCGATTTGTGCGCAATCGGTAACGGTTCAACGGCTTTCTGTTGAAGCAGCGATACACGGGGATGTTTGGACTTTAAATCAGGCCATGCTCATGGATCCGCTTGTCGGTGCCGTCTGCACACCGCCGGAAGTTGAGCAGATGACCGACGAGATGCTCATCGCCCAAGCCAAATGGCTCCCGCAATACAAGGGCCAGATGGCCGCCGTTAAGCGGCGCTTTGCCCAATCGGAAAAATTGGCGAGGTTCGACTCGACTGGTGCCTGTCGAAAGCCCGAAGTGGATGCCGCAACGGTCGGTCGAAGCAATGCTGCCACGGCGGCCAAGCGCAAAGCTGGGAAAATGTTGAACATCTCCGAACCCGAAGGTTGAGCGCACAAAGACGGCGGGCTGACCTCTTTCCTATAACTTCGATTTTCGCTAAGCAGTGGTCGTAACGAACGGAGCGGGGACATTCCTGTCCCCGACACGACGGGGGTTGGAAAACCCCCGCTCCTTTTGCTTTGCTCGTCTGCCGTTCCTGCACAGGCAGGCGTCTTCGCGTGAGACTTCTCCTGTCTTCGACAAAGTTTGCGACAAAGTTCGCGACAAAGTTTTTGGGACGCTAAAAGTTACCCCATCGTTTTTTCGCGGCGCAGCCTCGCGGGGGGCTTGCCTATAACTCGATTTTCACAGTCACTTCTAACATGTTGATTC
>CAZUAY010000173.1:0-8573 GCA_964618405.1 uncultured Lentisphaerales bacterium | reverse complement strand
TCCTTGCGGACTTTGCGTAAACTTAGCGATCTTTGCGTTTAAGATTCTATCACCACCGAGGTCACCGAGGCCACTGAGCTTTTTGTGTTTCAGGGTTTAAAATCCACGCAGAGTGGCAGCCCAGCTTCTTGCCAATAACGGCGAGTTTCGCTAAGGAGTGATCGTAACGAACGGAGCACGGGTTTTCCAACCCGTGTACGAAAACGGGTTGGAAAACCCGTTCTCCGTTTGCTTCGCTCGTCTGCCGTCCCTGCACAGGCAAGCGTCTTCGCGGAGGCTCGACAAAGTTTACGACAAAGTTCGCGACAAAGTTTTTTGAGACACCAAAAGTTACCCCATCGTTTTTTCGCGGCGCAGCCGCGCGGAGGGCTTGCCCATCGCCTATGCGAGTCAACGGAACGGGGATGCGCCCCCTGTGCCTGACCGATTACGATTTGAACTTGCACCACGATGGTCTTTATGGCAATATATTCTTATTCGAGTTAGGTGTTTAGCGGCCCCCAATTAGGGTCGTGCCTGGCCTAGAAGGCTGAAAACGATCCAGCCATAAATTTCGAAAAAAAATGACTACCGACTTCAAATACGAGCTTGCCGAATGCCTTCCTTTCCGCGACCGTGAAGCCTGCGCTCGCGCCAGAGCCATCAAACGCGCAGATGTCGACAAACACAAAAATCCGAACTTCAAGATCCACGTTATCGAAAACGAACAGGCTTTCCAGTTCGCCTACGTGATGGACATCGTCTCCGGCATCAAACGTGCGCTGGACGAGGGTCGCAAACACTACGCCTTGATCCTTCCCGCCCCGAATCCCAATTACGCCTACGTCGCGAAGATGATCAACGATTTCAACATCCCGTGCCACCATGTCCACACCTTCAACATGGACGAATATGCAGATCAAGACGGTCGTACCGCCCCCGTCACGTGGAAGGGTGGCTTCCAGTACTGGATGTGGAACGACCTTTTCAGCCAGATCCGGCCCGAACTCCGCATGCCAGAGAAGCAGATCCATTTCCCCTCCACGCAAAACCTCAACTCCTACAGCCGCATGCTGGAGGATCTGGGGGGTGCGGACAAGGCATACGGTGGCGTCGGCTGGGGCGGACATATCGCCTTCTATGAGCCACACATCGCGGCTCGCGAACACGGCGACGACATGGAGTCCTTTCTTAAACAAGGCACCTGCATGGTCGATCTGCATGCCATCACGGTCTGTCAGAATAGCCTGTACGCCGATGCGGGTAGCGCTGGCGATTGGTCTTGGGTGCCACCCAAAGCTGCCACGATTGGCCCACGCGATTTGGCCGGCTCGAAGCTCGTGAGCTTTTGGGATGGTTTTGGTGCGGGCGAATCCGTTTGGCAGCGCTTCATCAGCCGCTTGGCCGCACACGGTCCTGTCACGCCCAGCGTTCCCGCAAGCATGTTGCAAGTCGTCAATAGCGAGCTGATCCTCTCGGGTTCAGTCGCTGCCGACTGCAGCGCCGTGACCAGCGAACGCCGCGTTCCGATCGTGTTCTAAATTAGCTTTTATCGGGGAAAGGGGAATCACATGCATTCACACACTCGCCGGACGCTAGCCAGCAAGACAATCGACTGTCATAACCATGTCGGGGTCTCGATCAACGCATACGCTCGGCAAGAGTATCCATACGCAGCGACTATCGAAGGCATTTACTATCGTCAGAAAGCATGCAACGTTGACGTAAGCGTGGTTTTCCCCTTCACCCCGGATCTCTATTTCGATGCCTCCGCCTTCCTCGATTACCGCATGAAGCCGGCTCGTCGCCCACTTTCACCCGCGCCCTATTCGACCGAAAACGAACTGCTGCTCAGGGAGGTCTACGACTTCTGCCCTGAGCTCACCAAGCGCTTTTTACCCTTCGTTTCGGTTGACCCTCTGCGCGATGTGACGGCGCAATGCCGTAACCTTGAAGCACTTTCCCAGCGCTATCCGATCTACGGGATCAAGGTAAACGGCGTTCTCTGCCAGGCACCGTTGACAGCGTTCTTAAAACAAGGGAAGCCGCTGCTCGACTTCGCGCTTGAGCGCAATTGGCCGCTACTCTTCCACACGGCGTATTCAACTGATGACTGCTACTCTAATTCCGAAATGGCTTTTAAAGTTATCGAAGCCCGCCCCGACCTTCGCTTCGCCTTGGCGCACGTCATCGGCTTTCAGAAGCAAGCGCTCGATCGAGCTCGGAATTTGCCTAATGTTTGGGTTGATTCCTCCGCACTGACCATTCAGGTTCAACTCGCTCACGAGGGCAGCCCCCTTATCGCGCCAAAGGAACAGCAGTTCCGAACCGACTACCGTCATCCGGGAAAAGTGCTCCGCGCGCTGGCTACGGCCTATCCAGGCCGTATGTTGTGGGGATCCGACACGCCAGCCTACAGCTACATCTGCCGACGACGACAAGGGGGCGATGTCATCCAGGAATTCCGCTTAAAGGCGACTTTTGAAGATGAGGTCGCCGCGCTGCGTTTCCTTTCTGCCGACCAACAGCGCGAGATTGCCAACCGCAATACGCTCGACTTCATTTTCGGCCCGAAGTGATTGCTGATCGCCGATGATTCCAGACACTACGCCGCCGGCCCTACTTGAAGATGCCGTACTTGATAATGCAGTAGATGGCTCGAACACCGTCTTTCCAGCCGATTTTCTTACCTTCGGCATAGCCGCGGCCGTAGTAGGATATCGGGACTTCATAAATGCGCCATTGTTTGGACTTTGCCACCTTTGCGGTGATCTCGGGTTCGAACCCAAATCGATTTTCTTCAATTGTGATGCCTTGTAGGACTTCGCGCTTGAAAACTTTGTAGCAGACTTCCATGTCGGAGAGATTCAAGTCTGTCGTCATGTTTGAGAGAAGCGTCAGGAAACGATTTCCGACGGAGTGCCAGTAATACACCACGCGATGCGCGCCGCCGCCAATAAAGCGTGAGCCGAATACCACATCGGCATGGCCTTCGAGAATCGGCGCTAATAACGTGGGGTATTCCCTCGGGTCATATTCGAGGTCGGCGTCTTGAATCATCACAATGTCACCTGTCGCTGAGGCAAAGCCGGTACGCAATGCGGCGCCCTTCCCCTGATTCACATCATGGTAGCGGACAATCCACGTCGGGTTTTCTGCCTCAAGTCTCTGCAGAATTTCGCGTGTGCCATCCGATGAACAGTCGTCCACCAAGACAAGTTCTTTGTCGAGGTTCGAGCTGTCAGCAGCGGCTACTTTCGCGACAAGCTCCTCAAGGAATTTCACTTCGTTGTACACAGGGATAACGATGGAAAGCTTCTTCATGTCGGGCTCCAGATAGGTGAATTAATAGGATACTAGTTGACGGGTGAAACAGCCACCTTTGCTGGGTGATCATTGAGATCGAACGCGACCGCATTCGGATCATCTGCGTAGGAAAAATCTGTGCAGAGCGTTTCCGCGCAGATGTAGTCGCGATGCGCTTCGATGGCGGCGATCGTTGCAGCGTCTGACGTGAATACGAGCTTGATGCGCTGCGAGACTTCGAAGTCGTTTTCTTTGCGCATCGATTGCACCTTAGAAACGAACTCGCGGGCAAGCCCTTCAGCAACGAGTGTCTCGTTGAGTTTGGTGTCGAGGGCAAGCGTTACGGCGCCTTCGTTGGCGACGGTCATTCCCTCGTTCTCTTGACGAACAATCTGCACGTCTTCCGCGGTGAGTTCGATATCGCCTTCCCCATCCGACATCGGCAGAATCACCGTGCCCCCGCCCTGCAACTTAACGATAGCCTGCGCATCGAGGGTTCCGACGGCCGTTGCTGCGTGTTTCATGCGTTTGCCGAGTTTGCTGCCGAGCGATTTAAAATTCGCCTTCGCAGAAAGCGAAACGAACTTCGCTTCGTCAGAGGCGAATTCGACGTCTTTGACGTTGAGTTCTTCGGCAATGACCGATGCCATCGGCCTGAGCGCCTCCAGCGTTTCCGGATTCGCCGACACAACAATCGCGCGTGAAAGCGGCTGACGAACCTTCATCTCCTTCTGCTTGCGCAAGAAGTGTCCGAGGTTTACAGCGGTCTGCGCCAAGGCCATCTGCGATTCCAGCGTTTCATCGCGGGCGGCCGCATGAGCCTTGGGGAATTCGCAAAGATGCACCGACTCCGGCATATCCGATCCACGCAGATTGCCATAGATCGTTTCCGAAATAAAGGGTGTGAACGGCGCGGCCACTTTGGACAACTGCACGAGCACATAGCGGAGTGTTCGATACGCGTGTAACTTGTCGGCATCGTTCTGCGATTTCCAGAAACGACGACGACTGCGGCGAATGTACCAGTTGGTCAGGTTTTCGATAAAGTTCACGAACGGACGCACCGAGCGCTGCAGATCGTAGTGATCCATCGCATCGGTCACTTCTGCGATGAGCGTTTCGAGCGAGGAGACGATCCAGCGATCGAGCTCGTTCGGCGAACTGGGCGTGGCGAGTTTATCCTCGCACCAGCCGTCGACATTCGCATACGTCACGAAGAACGAATACGCATTCCACCACGGGATCAGAAGGTCGCGGAGCACTTGCTTAACCCCTGCCTCGGAGAAGCGCAGGTTCTCGCCGCGCACCACGGCTGAGTTGATCATGTAGAGGCGTAAGGCATCGGCACCATAAAGGCCGATCACGTCCATCGGGTCGGGATAGTTCTTCAGGCGCTTCGACATCTTCTTACCGTCTTCGGCGAGGATGAGACCGTTGACCACGACGTTCTTGAACGGGCTTTTCTCAAAGAGCAAAGTGCCGAGCACGAGTAACGTGTAGAACCAACCGCGTGTCTGATCAAGTCCCTCGGCGATGAAGTCGGCAGGGAATCTGTTTTGGAATGCTTCGGCGTTTGCAAAGGGATAATGTTGCTGGGCGTAGGGCATCGCGCCAGACTCGAACCAGCAGTCGAGCACCTCGGGCGTACGACGATACGTCTTGCCATCTCGTTTGATCAAAATCGGGTCAATGCTGTGCTTATGCAGATCGGATACCGACTCACCAGAAAGCGTCTCAAGGTCTGAAACGGAGCCAACGCAAATGATGTCGGACGGATCGTCCTCGTTGATCCAAAGCGGAATGCAAGAGCCCCAGAAGCGGTTGCGCGAGATGTTCCAGTCCTTGGCATCGTTGAGCCAATTAGCGAAACGCTTCTCGCCCACATACTCGGGCATCCAGCTTACCGCCGCGTTGTTCTTTACAAGTCTCTCGCGGATGTCCTCGATCTTCACATACCACGCATCGATGGCTCGGTAAATGAGCGGCGTATCGGTGCGATCGCAGAACGGGTAGGAATGCACGATCGTGGCTTGGTGAACGAGATTGCCCTCATCCTTTAGCTTGCGGATGATCGCCTTGTCAGCGTCCTTGCAGAACATCCCTGCATAGTCCGGAACTGCATCTGTGAAATTACAATCGGCATCGAGCGGATCGACAACCGCCTCAAGGCCTGCCGCACGGCACGCCCTAAAATCGTCTTCACCGTAGGCTGGAGCCATGTGCACGAGGCCCGTGCCATCTTCGGTCGTCACGAAGTCGCCGTTGATCACCTTGAATGCACCCTCGGTGTCCGCGAAGTACGGGAACATCGGCTCATAGATCCAGCCATTGAGGAACGTGCCTTTGAACCGCTCGACGACCTCGTATTCGTCTTCCTTCTTGTAAATGGAAGCCACACGCGCCTCGGCCATCACGTACACGACGCCCTGAGCTTTGTCGCGTAGCGCAACGTAATCAACAGTCGGGCCCGCGCAGATCGCGAGGTTCTCCGGAAGCGTCCAGGGCGTGGTCGTCCAGATCAGCAGATAAGCATCGCCCCATGCCGCCGGTGCCCCGGTCTTGACCTTGACACGCACAGTGACGGCAGGATCCTGCACATCCTTGTAGTTGCTACCTGCTTCAAAATTCGAGAGCGGCGTATTAAGCTTCCACGAGTACGGCATGATGCGGTAGGACTTGTAGACACGCCCTTGATCCCAGAGCTGCTTAAAAACCCACCAGATCGTCTCCATGAAGTCTTTGTCCAAGGTCTTGTAGTCGTTGTCAAAATCGACCCAACGCCCCATACGCGTGACCGTCGTGCGCCATTCGGAGACATAGCGCATCACCATCGAGCGACAGGTCTCGTTGAACGCCGGAACCCCGTGTTCGTTGATCGCATAAGCGCCCGACACACCGAGGGCTTCTTGCGCTAAGGCTTCGATTGGCAAGCCGTGGCAATCCCAGCCGAAGCGACGCTCGACATAGCGACCGCGCATGGTCTGATAGCGCGGGATGATGTCCTTAATGGTTCCGGCGAGCAAATGCCCGTAGTGCGGAAGCCCCGTAGCGAATGGAGGGCCATCGTAGAATACGAATGGCTCCCCGGCCTTCGTCTGCTCTAAACTTTTGGTAAACGTGTCGTTGTCACGCCAAAATGAAAGAACCTCTTCTTCCATTCTATTAAAATCATGTCTGCTCGATACTGGATTGTACATTTTCTCGCTCTCTGGGACGTTTCTAACCGCATCCGAATCAATTGATTAATAATACCTTAATTGCCATTTCCCCGCAAGCTTCCATAATTCAATTGCAAAAATCGCCCTTTTATGATAATTCTATGCGCTTTTCGACATCGGCATTCACAGTCTCGTAAAAGGATGTTTCGACGCCGAAACCCACGGAATACCACAGCTCATGGACACGTCTCAGGAAATCGCACGTCGCAGAACATTCGCCATTATCTCGCACCCCGATGCGGGAAAGACGACACTAACCGAGAAGTTCCTTCTCTACGGTGGCGCCGTTCAGCTTGCTGGCTCCGTGACCGCTAAAAAATCGCAGCGATCGACCACATCGGACTGGATGGAGCTTGAAAAACAGCGCGGCATTTCCGTCAGCTCGACCGTGCTCCAGTTCGACTACCGTGGCTTCTGCATCAACCTGCTCGACACGCCGGGTCATAGCGACTTCTCCGAAGATACGTATCGCGTCCTCATGGCGGTAGACGCTGTCGTCATGGTCATCGACGCTGCCAAGGGCATTGAAAGTCAGACGCTGAAACTTTTCGAAATGTGCCGACTCCGCGGCATTCCGATCTTCACCTTCGTCAATAAATTTGACAGGCCCGCGCGTGATCCGTTGACCATTATCGATGAACTCGAGAATACGCTGCAAATCCACGCTTGCCCGATGAACTGGCCCATGGGCGATGGCATTGATTTCCGCGGCGTCTATGATCGCGTAAGGCATCAGGCGCACTTCTTCGAACGCACCGTTGGCGGCAAATTCAAGGCCCCCGAGGCGATCCGCGACATCAGCGACCTGCAGGTTCACAGCAAACTTTCGCAAGAGCGATACGAACTCCTCGTTGAAAACCTCGCCATGCTCGATGCCACCAGCGATGGGCTGGACATGGAGTTCGTCAAATCAGGCGATATGACGCCCGTGTTCTTCGGCAGCGCTGTCAACAACTTCGGCGTTCACATGCTCCTCGACGCCTTTCTCGAATACGCCCCGCCGCCGCGCTCGCACACCTCCTCCAAAGGGCTCATCACGCCAGCCCACCCCACTTTCTCAGGATTCATCTTCAAGATTCAATCCAACATGGATCCGAACCACCGCGACCAGATCGCGTTCATGCGCGTCTGCTCCGGAATTTTCACGCGCGACATGAAGGTCTTCCATTCCCGCTCGGAAAAATCGCTTCGCCTTTCCAGTTCCCACCGCGTGTTTGGCCGCGACCGCGAAACGGTCGACACCGCTTACCCTGGCGATGTCATCGGCATTGTCGGACACACCGAATTCGGTATTGGGGACACGCTGACAGAGGATCCCGAGCTGGTCTACGATCCCATGCCACAGTTCCCTCCCGAATGCTTCGCCATGCTACACAACCCCAGTAGCTCCACCTACAAGCGTTTCCGTACGGGTCTTGAACAATTGCTACAAGAAGGTGCTGTTCAGGTCTTTGCGATCAAAGATGCGGTGCAGAACACGCCACTTCTCGGCGCGGTGGGCACGCTCCAATTTGATGTGCTCCAGCACCGCCTAGAAAATGAATATGGCGCAACATCCCGAATCGAACCCGTAAGCTGGAAGATCATCCGCTGGGTGCATCCCGAAGATGAAGGACACGAGTCGCTCCGTGACTCACGTCCGCTCACCGGTGGACAAGTTGCAACCGATTCGAACGGACGCACGGTCATCCTCTTCGCCAACGACTGGGAACTCAAATTCTACCAAGACCACAATAAGACGCTTCGCCTCACAAAACTTCCCACCGAAATCCGCCGCGAAGTCGCCATCTGAACAAGCGGCCTCAACGAGGAGAGGTGGTGAGGTTGAAGAGAGTTAGTAGTGCGCAGTGCGTAGTGCGTAGTTTCCGCTGGGGGCTCCCCAGACCCCCTGAAGAGAGTGAGTAGTGAGTAGCGAGTGGTGAGTTGCGAGTTGCGAGTGGTGAGTTGCGAGTGGTGAGTTGCGAGTTGTGAGTTGCGAGCCTGTAGCCGCGATCGGTGATCGCGGACGATTCCGGCCTCACCGAGGCCAGCCACAGCAGCGCATTTGTCTACACGGGAGAGCAAGCACGG
>CAZUAY010000172.1:0-8577 GCA_964618405.1 uncultured Lentisphaerales bacterium | reverse complement strand
GACGAGCGAAGCAAACGGAGAACGGGTTTTCCAACCCGTTTTCGTACACGGGTTAAAAAACCCGTGCTCCGTTCGTTACGAGCACTGCTTAGCGAAACTCGAAGTTATAGGCAGAATGCCTGTTGGCGGAGCGACCCCGATTGCGATTACAGACGCGGAGGCCCGCATCGCTCCAGTTTTCGAGTAAAACAAGAGGCAGGCGTCTAGAAATCGCTGCCAATCTCCCGATTGGCTCTCCTATTCCGATTCCTCTGTGTCTCAAATTCTCTGTGTTTAAAACCCAAACCCCATTACCCACATATTTGCCCCCGGTCACTAACCGATTACTCGGCGAGTTTTTGTTTTGCTGTTATAAAACGAGAGTTTATGGTAATTTATACTATTTGATATCGAGTTTATCGACCCTAAGAGGAAAAGTATGAATAAGCGATTCACACGTTTCATTATTGTCACTGCAGTTATGACTTTTGGCTTGGTGCCAAGTCAGGCCGCCGAATGGTGGGTGGCACGGGATGGGCAGACACCGGATCCGAATGCTCAATACACCAATCGCGCCACTGCCGCCATCCATATTCAGCAAGCCGTTGACAAGGCTGCCAATGGGGATACCGTCTGGGTGGCACCTGGAATGTCGCGGAAAATGATTTCCGTTTGTCCAAAGCTTCGCCTTACCTCAACAAAGGCCTCAACCAGCCGTGGATGGTGGGCGCGATAGATCGCGCAAAAAACAGGCGAGTGGATCTGTTGTACAATCTCGTTGACATGGGGTGCTATGAGTATGTTTATGAGGTCGGGACGACGATCTTGGTGAGGTGAGAAGAAGTTGCTAGTCGCGAGTGGCGAGTGGCGAGTTTGGAGTAAAAGATACGTCAATCAGGTCAATAAGATCATTCGTGTCCAAGAATTTGACAAGTAAATCACAACAAGGAATAACAAAGAATGAAACATTGCAGAATCAAACGTGGGTTGGCCTGTATGGCCATGATCGGTCTGGGAATTGGTGTTGCGGTGGGCGCCGAAATGCTCCTCGTCGAAAAAGGCATCAGCAAGGTGCCGATTATGGTGGCGGCAGATGCTCCGGCAGCGACGACCCAGGCGGTCGACGATTTGGCTCGTTACCTTGAAAAAATATCAGGGGCAAAGCTGGAGATTCTTGTTGGGGCGGTTGATCCTACTCCCGAAAGCGCGATCTGGGTTGGATCCCATCCTAACTTGGACAAAATCTTTCCCAAAGCGAATTTAGAATTCACGTACCCAGAGGAGATTCTGAACCTCTGCAACGGAAAACACCTTCTTATCGCTGGTCGCGATCGGATGGCTGGAACCAACCAAGTTGAAGGCGGCACAGCGAATGCAGTTTACACGTTTATTCAGAAATATCTGGGCGTTCGGTGGTTTTGGCCCAATCCCCTGGGTCTCGATATTCCTAAAAACGAAACCCTCGCTTTCGGATCCTTTGACTATCGTTTTCATCCCCTTTTTCGTCAACGCAAGCTATACCCCGGTCGACCGCCGGAATGGGATCGCTTTCAACGGCTGGGTCTGGTTTCTTACGCATTTAAGGGCGGACACGCCAATGTCGACTGGTGGGAAAAGTACCATGAGGAGCATCCGGACTATTTCGCGCTACAGCCAGATGGCACACGCGATTTCTCAGACCGTCCAAAAGATGCCAAACTCTGCGTATCAAATCCGAAGGTTGCAGAACAATGGCTGAGCAACGCGGAAGAAAAATTGCGGGAAGACCCAACGCTTCTGATGCTTAGCGCCACGCCTAACGACGGCCCAGGATTCTGTACATGCGAGAATTGCCGCGCTTGGGATCATCCGGATGGCCCGAAAACCATGGGTTGGGTCGCGCTAACGGATCGATACGTACGGTATTGGAACCTATTGGGGCAAGGTCTCAAGGAACGTTTTCCGGGACGTGAGGTTTACGTGTCGGCGGCGGCCTATAGCACCTATAAAACACCGCCGGTGGCAGCCGTTCTTGCGGATAACATCGCGATGTCTTACGCTGGATCTTTTCCGTTGGCCAATGATGAGGTTACGCAAAGCGAGCAGCAAGCTTGGCTTGGTTGGTCGAAACAAGCTACAGGTGGGATGGTGTTTCGCCCCAACCTATTCCATTACTCTGGCGGTTGGCTCGGCTTGCCGACGCTCGCCTTGCAGCGTACGATCAAGGATTTCCGGTTCTTGGCGGAAAATAAGTGTGTGGGTCTGACCGTGGATACCTTGCCGCATTGCTGGGCCACGGCAGGAGCGCAGTACTATTTGATGATTCAATTAGCATACGATCCGTTACAAGATGGGCAGGCTCTCCTGCAGGACTTTTACCAGCGCGGATTCGGCCCCGCTGCCAAAGCGATTGAAGAATATTGCAACGTGATGGAACAGGCCCATGAGCAGATTTTGAAAAAAATCAAGATTTCTGGAGCCTTTGCGCGTAAGGCCACCGATGTGTTCCGCGAGGTTTATACGGATGAAGTCCTGGGCCAAGCTCGGCATTGGATGGATCAGGCGGCGATCCTAGCGACCGACGGACCGGAAGTCTATCAGCAACGTGTGGCTTTCTACCGTGCCGGTTATGCCTTTACCCAGGTACAAGTGGAGATTATGCGAGCCATGGCGCAGGTGCGAGAAAGCCAGGGGAAAGATACGGTTGCAGTGCAAAAAGCAACAGAGCTTTGTGAGCAGCGGGATGTCATGGAGAAGGAAAATTCGTTTGGTGCTCGATACGCGACGTGGTATCGTGAGGCGCGAAAACTCGATGATTACCTAGGCCCACCCTCGGAGGAATTGCTCAAGGCGAAGCACGACGAGAGTTTTAAACTCCACCCTGCGGAATGGAGTCTGGCCTTCTCCGACGATTTTCAGCGTGCAGAGCCAGGCCCGGAATGGGAGGTCAAACGAGGCACGTGGACGGTAGAAGAGGGTTGTCTGACGACTCGAGGTGAAGGAACCATTATGATGGCGCGATCTTTCCCTGGGTTGCAAAAGATTGAATTCGAGACGAGCGTGACGCCGAATCCGGGGATCTCGGATGTGAGCCCGTTTATCCAGACCGAGAAGAATAAAAAGCAAGCAGGCTATTTTCTGCGGTTTGGTGGTAATCGCAACACCGCCAGCGGCATCTTACGGAAGGGAGAGATAGTGCAGGAGTCTGAGCGCATTATTGAACCGAACAAGACGCACAAAGTCGTGGCTGAGTATGATGGAGAACAGGTGCGTCTTATCGTGGACGGTGAAATTATCGCCGCATTTTTCGATGACCATCCGCTAGTTGGCGAGGGTCATGATAGGATTGGGTTCTACACGTACGAGGGCATTATTAAGATTCGCAACGTGAAGGTATTTACCGCCAGGGCCGTGCGACTTACGAACGCGGAATTGCCGGGCTATGAGGGGAGGGATTGAGAGAGAGTTGCACGTTTTCGAGGACACGGACTGCGCTGCTGAGGACGAGGACGAGGACGAGAGCCTTAGTACGAGAGCGAGTACGAGAGCCTTAGCAGAAATCGGGTTTACATCGAAGGCATACTAAGGTATAGTCAGGAATTCAGATAGAAAAATTCAGAACAAGAAAATGAGAAATAAAGGATTAGCTTGCATGGCCGTGATCGGCCTGGGAATTGGTGTTGCGGTGGGCGCCGAGATGCTTGTTGTCGAAAAAGGCATCAGCAAGGTGCCGATTATGGTGGCAACAGATGCTCCGGCAGCGACGACCCAGGCGGTCGACGATTTGGTTCGTTACCTTGAAAAGATATCAGGGGCAAAGCCGGAGATTCTTGTTGGGGCGGTCGATCCTGTTCCCGAAAGCGCGATCTGGGTTGGATCCCATCCTAACTTGGACAAAATCTTTCCCAAAGCGAATTTAGAATTTACGTACCCCGAGGAAATCTTGCATCTGTGCAACGGACAAAATATCCTGATTGCTGGGCGTGATCGCAGGGTCGGTACGAATCAGACCGAGCACGGCACCGCCAACTCCATTTACACGTTTATTGAGAAGAAGCTAGACGTGCGGTGGTTGTGGCCGAGCGATTTAGGTGAGGACATTATTAAAAAAGAGACGATTGCGTTTGCGCCTTTCGAGTACCGTTTTCACCCGATCTTCCGTTTTCGCTTGCTCTGGCCGCGCCAGCCTAGGGCTTGGCATCTTTGGCAACGCCTGTTATTAAATTCATACCCTTTCTCGGCCGGACACGCCTATACGGATTGGTGGGAAAAATACCACGAAACGCACCCGGAGTGGTTTGCGCTACGTGGGGAGAAAGTGGGACGAACCCCTGAAAACTGGGGAGCCAATCCTATGCCTAAAGCCGTGAAGCTGTGCGTCTCCAATCCTGAGGTGGCCGTTCAATGGCTGGCGGACGCGGAAAAGGCCTTCAGGGATAATCCGAGTCGGATCATGGCCAGCGCGTCGCCCAACGACGGTGCAGGCTTCTGTGTTTGTGAGAAGTGCCGCGCAATGGATCATCCCGATGGCCCACCGATTTGGGGATATGTCGCACTCACGGATCGTTACGTCAAGTACTGGAATATTCTTGCTCGCGGTCTACGTGAGAAGTTCCCAGATCGCGAGGTCCTTGTGGGTGCCTACGCTTACAGTGCTTATGTGTCTGCGCCCATTTCAGCGAAGCTGGAGAAGAATATTGCCGTTGGTTTTGTGGGATCGTTTCCCACGGCGAATGACGAAATAACCGAGGCGCAGAAAAAAAATTGGTTGGCTTGGGCAGCACAGGCCTCAGCCATCGTATACCGCCCGAACCTCTTCTTTTATTCTGGAGGCTTTATCGGTTTGCCGATTCTTGCGACGCGGCGGACGATTGATGACATGCGCTTTCTGGCCGAAAACAAGTGTGTTGGTTTTGAGGTTGATTCCCTGGGTGGTTGCTGGGCGACGCAGGGTCTGGAGTATTACCTCATGGCGCAACTGACTTACGATCCACTGCAGGACGGTGACGCTATTATTAAGGATTACTGTCGCCGCGGTTTTGGTCCTGGGGCAGTGGAGATCGAACACTACTTTGCATTTCTGGAACAGATCCACGAAGCGGTTCTTGCACGGATTAAACTGTCCAGTGGCGCGGCGCGTGAGATGGTGGATATCTGTCAGGAGATTTATACACCTGAAGTGTTGGCACAGGCGGATAAGCTGATGCGCCGAGTCGAGGCGAAGGTCGCGGAGGGTCCGGAGCTCTACATCGAACGCGTTGCTTTTGCACGCACCGGTCTCGCGTACGTTCGGCTTCAAGTAGAGATTATGAATGCGATGAAGCTTGCCCGTGAGAGTAAGGGGGCAGATACAGCGGCGGTGACCCTCGCTATCGAGCGGTGCGAAGCGCGCACGGAGCTGTTAAAACAGGCTCCTCCATACGCTATTAATCCAACCTCTTGGTTTCCTAAGACTCGCAGACTCGAGGATTATATGGGGCCGCCGTCGGAGGAAATGCGTAACGCCGCTTACTCCGGAACGGAAGCGCTTCCGGACATGAAGGGACAAGACTAGTCGACGCGAACAGCGGTGAGAAAATCGAAAGAAAACAAACGACAGAAAGACAACAACAATACAATGAAACTCATGAATACACTCCTTGTCGCTAGCGCGATGATACCTTTGGCCGCCGGATCCATAGACGCAGCAGAAGCCGATGGAAGCGCTCGGCCAGTCAAGATTGTGGCTTTTGGCGACTCAACGACAGCGAAGAGAGGGAGCGCGACAGTTTATCTTGACTGTCTTGAGCGCGATCTTCCTCAGCAGGGAATCGAGATCGTTGCCATCAATTCGGGAATAGGGGGAAACACCACGGTCGCGGGGAAGAGCCGCTTCACGAGGGATGTTCTGGATCACAATCCGGACCTTGTCATTATTCAATTTGGTATCAACGATTCAACAGTCGATGTCTGGAAAGACCCCCCTGCCGAAGCATCCCGCGTTCCGATGGATCTCTATGTGGAGAATCTCGCCTATTTTCTTGATACGCTTAAAAAGCAAGGAACTCAGGTCATTCTCATGGTTCCCAATTGCTTACGCTGGACTTCCACGACTCAGAAAATGTATGGGAAACCGCCTTATGATCCAAACGATCCGGACGGGTTCAATGCGACGTTGCGACCTTACACGGATTGTGTACGAAGGATTGCTCAGGAGTTTTCGGTACCCCTTATTGATGTCTATGCGGCGTTTCAGGAATACGGAGCGGTTGAGGGGCAGTCGGTTGACGATCTGCTCAGCGATGGAATGCACCTCAACAATAAAGGGCATCAACTGGTGGCAAACCTGTTGGCCAAAAAGATTGGCGAACTCAGAGTAAAGGAGTAAACGGAGTGTCTATGCAGCATAAAAAAGCAATTTGGTGGTTTTTCCCTTCCCTGCTGGAGCCCTGCGACGGGCCATGGGGGCGACTTAGCGATTTCGGGCACGATCCCGTGCTGACGTGGAAGGCGATTATTGACTGGGCGGCGAAATTGAAGGTGACGTACCTGATTCCGGGCATAGAACCCTACGCCTCGGATCGTGTCTACAACCAGTGGGGCTTTCACTACGTTTGTCATTTCCCGGACGACCCGGCTGCGCGTTGTTTTGATGACGACACGATCCGGCGGAATATCGCCACCATTCGAGCCATTGCGGCATACGGCCGAGAGCGCAACGTCGGCATCATGTTCCACCACTATAACCTCATGGCACCCGAGCGGTGGGTGCAGGCGCATCCTCGCATGCTCGCCAAGTTCGAGGCGGTTCATGATCCGGTGTGGGGCCACCAGTTCCGTAACGACCGCATGGGGAATCTGGTCTCGAATCTCTGTTGGAACGAGCCGGAGTATCGAGAATTTATGCAAAGGTGCTGGAGGGAAGTCTTTGCGAATATTCCTGAACTCGCAGGCGCCTTGATCACGGCTGGAGAGTTTAGCCACTGTTGTTGCGACCTGTGCACCGGAGGCGTTCCTGTCTATGCTTTGCAGGACACGGATAGCCCAGAAGAAGTCGCCCGCGCCGCGGCTGCCAAAGAAATTCGCGATGCCAAGCGTGGGGAGATGTGTGTGGACCTGATCAGCACCTTCACGAACATTCTGGGCGAATTAAACAAAGAAACTATTGTGCGTACCTGGTTTATGGCGGGATGGGTGAACCGCTTACCTAAGGGTGTTGACTATGCCACCAAGTATTCAGTCTTCGACGCCTGCTGGTCCGATCCAGATCCCATCGTACACCAGTGGTTGGAGGCTGGACATAAGATGTGGGAGACGGTGGCCATCGAGGCGGAGAACTGCGGTCCGGTTCTGTGGCACGACGAGGAATGGTGTAAACTCACGGCGGAGCGGAACAATGAGCTCGCTATTGCGGGATGCATCATCCACATCAATGTGCAGTGGGGCCACACGGGCCACATCGGATCATTCACGGCCTCCCGTAACATTACCCGTTTTTTGGAGACCTTGGAGCCGTCCGTTTCACCTCAATCTTCAGCGGATGAGTATCGTGCATACTTCGGCCCAGCGGCAGGCGAGACGATCCATCGTGCCATGAAACTGGTTGCGACGTTCCCGCTACACATGACCAGCGTTGTGCATCTGGCCCGCGAAGGATTTTCATACGGCATGCCGCCGTGGTTCGACGGATCTTGGCGCTGGCCGGGCGTACTGGGCAGCCCGCGCTATCAAGCGGAGCCTTGGGCCAATCCAGAGGGTTTGACCGGCATCTATGACCTGATGCAACAGGTTGTCGCTAATCCCGCGGGTTATCGCGAGTTGATTGAAGCTCCCAGCAAGAGTGCCATCAGCCGCTGCGATGAGATTGCCGCATGGTGTGGAGAGGCCTGCGAGATTCTTGATACCTGTCCGGCACCGCATACACCGCAGGGAAGAAGTGAACTTCGTGCCTTGGCGGCAGGCGCGCACATCGCTGAGCTGGCGGCACGCGAGCATGCAGCGGTATTCCGTGCTCGCGTGGCATGGGAGGCGGTCAAGCATGCCGCCATGAAGGAGCCTGAGGCTGCTGTGGCACGGGCGCTGGCCGTGACCTGGTATGAAAAGGCGGTGGACGCGCTGAATCGCCAAATTCCTTGGGGGATGGAAATCGCCCGGGTTTATCCCGATGCCATGAATCACATCACCGAATCGCACGAGACATTTAACCGATTGACCATGGCCACGCGCTTGCGCATTCGCCGCGACGAACTCCAACGGATTCGGACGGTGACGGGTCCCGATTGGGAGAAACAGATGACGGTAGAATTCTGGCCGCATCTGCCGCCTACACTCGGCAGCGGTGCCGTGCGGTAGACTTGACACACTCACCTGAATTTGTTGCACCCGTGCACCGATTACAGTCGCTAGTCGCTAGTGGCTAGTCGCTAGACATTCCAGCCTCGCCGAGGCCAGACACAGGGGAGAAGTAGCGAGTTGCGAGTTGTGAGTTGCGAGTGGGCGAGCCTGTAGCCGCGATCGGTGATCGCGGACGATTCCGGCCTCACCGAGGCCAGCCACAGGGGAGAAGTTGTGAGTTGTGAGTAGCAAGTTGCGAGTGGGCGAGCCTGTAGCCGCGATCGGTGATCGCGGACGATTCCGACC
>CAZUAY010000171.1:0-8597 GCA_964618405.1 uncultured Lentisphaerales bacterium | reverse complement strand
GGAAACCCAAAAAATTCGTGAGTTCTGCTGATATGACATTCTGCCACTAGCGACTCGCGACTGTAATCGGTCAGGCACAGCCCCCTGTGCCTGACCGATTACTTGCTATCCCAGAATTGCTCTATCCTTAGCGAGTGAAACCCGTTATAATACCCCGAGTCGACGCTCTAGGTGTTAGCAATTTCTTAATTTTTGACTCCAATGACCTGATTCCTTTCTTGACATTTTTTCACCGCTCGCAGCCAAGTCAAGACAAATGGAGTCTGGGGTGCCCCCAGCCTCAACTACTCACTACTCGCAACTTCTCCAATGCACCATACAATCCAAGACCTCATTTCCCTCAAGCCGCAGTTCGACTCGTTCATCGGGGTTGACTCCGATGGCTGTGTGTTCGACACCATGGCTGTGAAGCAGTGTTCACACTTCCACCCGCTGATTATCAAGCACTGGGGCCTCGAGGCGGTCGCGCAGCAGTTGCGGGATGTCGCGGAATTCGTCAATTTGCGATCGAAGTTTCGTGGACGCAACCGGTTCCCGGCGTTGCTCCTGACCTTTGAGATGCTGGCGAACCAGCGCGGCGTGGCAGAGTCTGGCGTAACGCTCCCAATGCTCGATGATCTCCGTTCCTATTGCGAATCGGGTTTGGCTCTCGGTAACGAAACTCTTGAAGCAGAAGTTCAGCGAACGGGTAGCGAAGCCCTTGCGGTGGTCTATGCGTGGAGTCTTGCGATTAACGAAGATATCGAACGCAACATGCCTCCAGTTGAACCATTCCCGTCCGCACTGGAAGCCCTCAAGGCGATGCAGGCATCCTCAGATGTCATCGTCGTGTCGCAGACGCCCGAAGCGGCGCTTCTTCGTGAGTGGGAACACAATAATATGACATCGCTGGTTAAGATGATCGGTGGTCAGGAGCTAGGGTCGAAGGCCGAGCAGATCAAGCTGGCAGCAGCCGGTAAATATAACAAGAGCCGTGTGCTCCTGATCGGTGATGCGCCCGGCGACCTCGATGCCGCGCGCGAAGTGGGCATTTGCTTCTATCCGATACAGCCTGGGGATGAAGACGCTTCTTGGAAGCGTTTCCACGAAGAAATCTACGGCGTTTTTCTTGCAGGGCGCTACAAAGGCCTTTTTGAAGACGCGTTTGTTAGTCGCTTCGTGGAGTCGCTGCCCGAGAAAATGGCATAAGCATTACGGATTTTTGCTTCAGGTCGCAAAGGGATTTTCACCGGGATAGATCACACGGTCAAGCAGTGGCGTACTGATATCGTCAACGCCAAGCATCTTTACCGCCTCAAAAAGAATTTTTCCTGCCTTCGCGAACGCGAACCCGCCATGATGTGGAAAGCGTTTCCCGATCAAAATGTGACGATAAAAGCGCGCAAATCCTGGAAACGCGGCAATACCGATTCCGCCGAACGAACAGGGATCAATGTCCAAGAAAGAACCTTCGGCCATGTAACTCATTAGTTTCCCCTCGGAATTCGCCTGTACACGGAATAAGGTGGTGTCACCCGGTCTGATCTGGCCTTCGAGGGTGCCACGCGTGATGTCTGGCTTGCCGCCACCTTCTAAACCACGGTTCATGATCAACTGATATTTCATGGCGCATTGCTTCATGCAGGAACTACAGGTGTTGCCGCAGTGGAAGGCCATGAAAAGGTCGCGTTGCGTAACGCCTTTGAGCTTGAAGCCCTCGGGGATTACGTCGTCTGGAACCGAATTGTTGATATCGAGGAGCGTCGCCGGAAGACCGGTTGCACACTGTGCCATATATTCTGACACGGCACCGTAGAGATCGACCTCGCAGGCCACTGGAATTCCTCGTCCGGCCAGTCGACTGTTCACATAGCACGGCACAAAGCCAAAGGCTTTTTCGAAGGCTGGCCAGCATTTATCAGCGAACACGCCGAATGCGCTAGCACCGAGATTTCGCTCGTAGAAGTCGATGAGTGCGACTTCAAATTGCGCGAGCTTCGGCAGAAGGTCAGGATACGGACAGCCCTTGCCCAGCTCTTTCTTCATGTCCTTGACAATCGCGTTGATCTCGGCAGTCTTTCCGGCGGCTTTTTTGTATTCCTCGAGAAGATCCAGTTCGGAGTTCTCCATCACATGAATGCCGAGGTCGTAAAGCGGCTGGATGGGTGCGTTGCAGGCTAGGAAATCATGGGGGCGCGGACCAAAGCCGAAAACCTTGAGATTGGTGACGCCGATAACGACCCGCGCGATTGCTGCAAAATCGGAGATCTCAGCAACCGCCTCTTTTGGCGTGACGTTGGGATATTCTGGGATGTACGCATAGATGCGTCGTAAGCCGAGGCTATACGAGCAGTTCAGCATGCCGCAGAGTGCGTCCCCACGATCAGTCGCCAGCACGCCCTTGTTCTCCTCCTTCGCCGCAATAACCATGGCAGGCCCGCCGAAACGCTCGATAAACAAGGTGGTTGGACCTTCGGGGCCAAAATTACCGAGAAACACGACGACGGCATCAAGGTCTTCCTCTTCGCAGAATGCTAAGGCATTCAAAACGTCGTTCTCGTTCTCGATGACGACCGGGCAGGGCACGACGTCTAGCTTTGTCTTCTTAATCTCAGCCATGAGCGCAGCCATGCGGCGTTTGGTCAACTCAACAAGAAAACAGTCGCGAGACACGCCTATGAGGCCGATTTTTACTTCGGGTGTATTCGTCAATTGCATATTTTTCCTTTTTGTTCGAAGAACTGCTGGGAGTCTATCATACCCGAGCACAAAACGTCAGACAGAATTCGCATTGGATTCAACTAAATTAAATTTCACTTCTCAAGGAATCCCTCCCAGAAGACGATTGAGTCTCGATTCCACGTATAGGTTCCAGCGAAACCTGTTGGTGTGGCAATCACGGTAGGATAGGAGTATTCACCAGGTGCTATCTCAAGTTCGTAAACATCCAGCCAAGCCTCTCCATTATCGACAGAGACGGCAAGGTTCAGCGGTGTTCTCTGGCGCCTCTCCGATACTTTGTTGAAAGCCAGAAGGATGGTTCCATTTGGCGCTCTGTCGAGATCGATGCCACTGTTGTTGTTTGGAAGCGAAGTCAGTTTCAGTTCGCTCCAAGTCCTTCCATGGTCGCTTGAGTTACTACGGCAGATGTAACCTGATGAGCTTCGGGTAAGCATGTGTACATTGCCTGGGGATGATTCCCAAAGGGTCGGCTGAATGGCCCCTTCACCCGTAATCACCGCTCTGTCCATGGCGACTTCCGGACTGGCTGTCCATGTGAGACCGCCGTCTCGGCTACAGTCCGTCAGAACACGCCATCGATGACCGTCTTCAAGGGAGTTTGGAGCAAGCCAAGACCTATCAGACAGGATGATGGGCTTGTTTTTGACAGGGCCACGTCCCCCGATGTCACCAGGGACAAGTTCGCTGGGCCTCTCCCACGAAATTCCACCGTCAAGCGATCTGGTGACCCACGTCTTCCAGTGGTCGCAGCTAGAACCTTCCTTAAAAAACAGCATGGCTATTCCGTCTCGTGGCGCAAAAAGAACTGGATTCCAATGTGGCGAGTTGCAGGCTCTTGCCCATTGCATGGGCTCGCTCCATCTCCCACTTGGATCACGGATTGCACCGTAGATGGAAACATCGACCGCACTTTCTTTCGTCCCGGCAAACCAAGCGGCCAAGTAACTTCCGTCAGTCAGCCGAAGAAGGGTCGATGCGTGGGATTCTCCGAAAGGGCCGGGCTCGAAAATGCGAGCCTGATGCTTAAGTTTAAATTTCATACGACACCTTTCGCCATCAAGAATATTTTGACTTGATCCCCTTGCTTTAGAGCGAAGACACCGAGGCGGAATCCATTCCACACCGTCTCCGCGTCTGTTGAATGGATCACAATACCGAGTTTCATAGGGCCTGTCCTTTCTTGGTTACTATTCCGTAGTGATAGGGCGGTAGCTCACCGAGCGGTTGAACAATAACAAATCCTGCACCCTCCGCCCATGCGGCGCACTGTTCTGGTTTGAGCCGGATGTCCATAGACGGCCCTCGCGGAGTCGTGGAATCGTCGTTCCCGTGCACGATGCCGCAGGTGCCACCCTCGCGCAAAACACGGAATGCCTCAGCCAGCAGTTGACCTCGCTCTTCCGCGTGCAGAAAATTGAACAGCAAGCTTACAACGCCCTTCGGCGGTGTGATGTTTCCGAACGAATAGCATTTTATCAAACAGGCAGCAATTATAGGACGATTCCGGATTGAGAGCAAACGGCTTTTTACTGCGTATTGGATAAAATGTTGTTGAACGGAGCCGCGAGGATGCGCAAGGAGCCTATGGGGTTTGAATGGCTCTGCGGCTCTTTCCCTTCGCGGCATGAGTAGCATCTGGGGTCTGTAACAACAAGAGTTTGCATCTGCTGGAAGTAAACGAACAAGCCAAAATTTGAAGAGGGGCGTCTAAAAAATCGTGTTGCTCGAAAATAGTTCGAAAATAGTTCTGCTCGAATAAATTTGCTCGAAACAAAAGAGCTTTGGTATACTTCGAATCTACGAAAGAGGTATTCATGAAGCGATTTGTTTTATTCTGTATTTTTATTGGGGTGGTAGGGTGTGGACTCTGCCACACGGTGGGCGTGCCGCTGATCAATCGAGAGCAGGCTGTGTTGCGTTCGACCACCGTGGATGCTGTGGCGTATCCAGATGCCGACAGTGTGCTGGTGTGCGACTACACGGTTGAATCGTACAACCCCGATGGCACGGGCAAGAGCACGAACGAGTGGTACGAGAAGATTCTTACCGAAAAAGGCAGACGCAATTCGCGCACAGCTTCGTTTTGGATGAACATCTCCTACGGGGATGTGGTCGTCGACAAGGCTGAGATCATCAAACTGGATGGCACTTTAGTGGAGATCGATGTCGCGGGCAACAGCCGACTCATGACCGAGCCGGGTCAAATGGATTCAAACATCTACGATCCCAACAACAAGATCCTCACCCTCGCATTTCCTGGCGTGGAGATTGGCGATACGCTTCACCTCGTGGTGACGCGCAACACCACCAAGGCACGTGTCCCGAACGCTTTCAGCGACTACGCAGTGTTTGAGATCACCTCGCCGATCGTCGAGCTGGTTCATGAGATCATTGCGCCTGCCGCATTGCCGCTGAAGGTGATCAAGATTCGCGATGAAATCCGCGACGGGGTGAAATACCAGGCGACGGTGCAGGCGGATGGCTCGACACGTCATCGCTGGAGTGTTCAGAATGTGCCGCAGGCTTTTCCGGAACCGAGTATGCCCCCGCTGCACACGTGCGCGCAGCGTCTGCTGGTGTCGACGCTGCCGAGCTGGCAGGATCTTTCGAAATGGTACTGGAATCTTAGTGCCCCGCGCATGGCCGCAACCGTGCCCGAAATGCAACAGACCGTGGATGATCTAATCAAAGATGCGAAGACGCGCGATGAGAAAATATGGCGCGTGTTTACCTACGTATCGCAGAAGATTCGTTACATGGGCATTACGCCAGAAAACGAAGCGCCAGGCTACGAGCCGCACGATGTTTGCTTGACGTTCCAGAACAAGTATGGCGTTTGTCGCGAT
Organism: uncultured Lentisphaerales bacterium; assembly: GCA_964618405.1. Lineage (GTDB taxonomy): Bacteria > Verrucomicrobiota > Kiritimatiellia > RFP12 > UBA3636 > JBBQIY01. The sequence goes on along the minus strand of CAZUAY010000171.1, from coordinate 3,030 downwards.
AAGGCGGCGCTCCTTGTTGTGATGCTCCGCATGGCGGGAATCGAGGCGTATCCTGTTCTGATTCATGTAGGCGAACGTCGTGATCCCGATGTTCCCCAAATTTATTTCAATCACGCCATCGTCGGCGTCGCAAATGAAAACCTTAGTCCAGAAAATCCCGCCCCCTACATTCTTATGGATCCTACTAACGAGAATTCTGCGCGCCTGCTCCCCGAGTACCTCTGCGAAAAAAGTTTTCTCGTCGCGAAGCCTGAAGGCGAAACCTTGCTGGAATCGGCTGCACTGCCTGCAGAAGAGAATATGGTGTCGATCGAAACGACGGGTGCAATCAGCAACGGCTGGCAATACGCCAAAAGCTCCATCACGCTCAAAGGCATTAACGACACGATGTACCGGAGTGGGTTTTCCAGGATGCGACGAGAAGACCGGCGACTCTTCGTTGAGCGCATGCTACAGGCCTCGGCTCCAGGTGCGTTTCTCACGGATTTGCAGATCACGCCTACCGATATGCAAAACACTGCCACGCCGATTTCTTTTACCTTCGATTACTGTGTGCCGGAAAGTATTATCACGGGCGGTGTCAATGTCGTGACTCTGCCACGGCTTACCGAGGTCTTTGGTTATGTGAATTATTTGATTGGTGGCACCGGGCTTGAGAAGCGCCGATTCCCACTCGAAACAGAAATCCCATGCGGTGTTGAGGAGCGCATTGCGTTGCAGACGGGTTTGGACTGCACTTATGCAGGCGGTGGCGATGTCGAGGTGGCGTGCGACGGGATGGCGTATTCGCAACGAACGGCCTACACCAGCGGTGTGCTGTTGGCCGAAACAAGCTTTGTGATGTCGAAGAGCTTGTATTCGCCCGAAGCGTATTTGGAATTAAGATCGGCGTTGCAAAAGACTGAGGCGGCTGCGCGAGCGGTGCCAATTTTTAGTGGATGCGAGGTTGAATTTCAAGACGAGGAATCTGCCCCTAATCCGTTGGAAGCGGAGAAGCCAGGCGATGTACTGGTGCTCCTTGAGGAAACCGTGCTAGAGCCCGAGAATGCAACGAACGCATGGGTTGAGACGGTGCATGTTCGCAAGAAGATTCTCTCGTATGCCGGTAAGATTCGAGAGGGCGACATTAAAATACCTTTCAACCCCGCGATGGATTCTGTTGAGTTGGTATCCGCGACGGTGACCAGTCCAGACGGAGCTGTACATGAAGTAACTGACCTTGAGAAGAACATCATGGATCAGTCGTGGGTGGCATCAGCGCCACGTTATCCTGCTGGCAAGATGCTCGTCGTGAACTTCCCTGGCCTCGAAGTAGGAAGTGTCATCGACTACACGATTCGCCGCCAATGCTATGGTGCACCCTTTCACGCCTACACCAAGCGTTTTGGCGGCTTTGACGACATCGTGAGGCAGGCCCTAACGATAAAAGGCAAAGATGGCGTGTCCTTTGCGAAGCAGGGAGCTGGTGCAGATTCGGTCGACTTAAGCATTGATAAAACTCAGGATGGTGGGGTTCTTGTTTCGGTCACGAACCTTGCGGGAATCATTCGCGAGGACAATTTGCCGCCGTCACGCTATGTGTTTCGTGGGTCATACGGCGTGCTGCCCGAAGTGGACGCCTTTGGATACGCTGCCATGATTCAAGAGAGCATGAACGAAAAGGCGCGAGGGCAGCCGCTTTCGGCAAAGAAAGCGGCCGAGCTGGTTGCAGGGATCACGACGGTTGCTGGGAACGTGCGAGCTATCCGTGACTTCGTCGTGAAGAACATTCGAGTGAATGGTCCTGGCTATACGACTTTGCCACTCTCCATGCTCTCGACTGCTGACGAAACGCTTCGTTCTGGATACGGACATGCCGCCGATGTCGCTATTTTGCTCCAGTCCATGCTACGCGCAGTGGAGATAGATTCACGGTTTATGTTCGTTGATGGAAGCCGTTTGGAGAGTGATGTTGAACGCCTGGATGTTGAGTCTTATGATATGTTTGATTCGATTTTGGTTGCTGTTGACGATGGTGACGCGACCTATTATGTCAACGATGGCTCGCAGTATGCTGAACTTGGTGCGACAAGTGCCGACGGTATGATGGTGGCCGATGTGGCGACGAAGCAGTGGACGAAGCTGAGGCCTGATGCTGGATACGGTCGATGTGTGTCGACACGATACAATATGGACGTGCAAGAAGACGGTACGGTGTTCATGGATGTCGAGACCGAATATTATGGCTCAGCAGTGGAAGGCTTTAGACGTTTATACGAAGAGATGATGCCTGAAGATCGTCGTCGTCATGTGCTCGAAGTCGTGTCGGCGTATTCACGCAGCGCGGCGCTCGAGGGAGCATACAAAACAGACACGCAGTCGTATCCTGGCAGAAGAAGCTTCCGTATTCGCATGCCCGGATGGGCTCTTGATGAAGGCGGGTTTATGAACCTCCGTTTGTCAGGTGCCGAAAGCTCATCTATTGCGCCTCGTTACGGAGTTAGACGACTTCCGTTCTTCCGTGGCGGAGCCAACCAATTTGATGAGATCTGGACGGTGCGACTACCCGCGATTATTTCTGGGGTTGAGCTCTTGCCATCTAAGAATGACTTCACGCTTGACGATGGAAGCACGGTGTTGACGACCTCCTGCGAAACCCGCAAGACAGAGCAGGGACGACTCGAAGTGACCGTGCAACGCAAAACCGTATTGGAGCGTACGATGTTTGGTTCTGCGGATTATGATTTATACATGAAGGCCGCACTCAAAACGCAGGGACGCACTGCAGATACGATTGTAGGATCTTTTTAAAACCCCGTTGCGTTTCTAGAGGACTATGTTGCAGGTGGATGATGCTGATTCAGTTAAAGAAACAACGGTGTTTGGAACAACGCATGGTAAGGAACAAATGAAGTGGATGCATCAAGAAGGTCTGTATAATCTACCTGTTGAGATGGCGAAAGAACAGGGGAGTATCCCTGACAATGATGCAGCCAAGAAACGCTGGTTGGTATTAGTGCCCGCACCTCGTTCTGGCGAGAAAGTGGCCGT